>DASTQK010000312.1:0-13862 GCA_035761765.1 Rubrobacteraceae bacterium | reverse complement strand
AGGAGGCCATGCACCTGGCGGGGCACAACTACCCGGGGCACACGGAGATCCTCGCACACCTCACCGGCACCGAGGACTACGCGATGATGCTCGTCACAGACGAGCTGAAGGTCATCCACGTCAGCACCCACGTTTCTCTGCGGGAGGCCATCGAGAGGGTGCAGCCGGAGCGGGAGCTCGCCGTGATCCGGCTCGCTCACGCCTCTATGCGCAAGCTCGGCGTCGAGAACCCAAGAGTAGCCGTGGCCGGCCTGAACCCCCACGCCGGCGAGAACGGCCTCTTCGGAACCGAGGACGCCGAGCGCATAAGACCCGCCATCGAAGATGCCAGAGAGGAAGGGATCGACGCCTCAGGCCCCCACCCGCCGGACACGGTCCTGATGCGGGCGAGGCGCGGCGTCTTCGATATAGTGGTGGTCCAGTACCACGATCAGGGGCACATCCCCGTCAAGCTCATGGGCTTCGACACAGGCGTCAACGTCACCGTTGGGTTGCCGTTCTTCCGCACCAGCGTCGACCACGGCACGGCCTTTGATATCGCCGGCACCGGCGAGGCCGACCACGCGAGCATGCGGGCTGCCCTGGATCTCGCCCGAGCTCTGGCAGCAGTCGAGGAGAGGAGCTAGGAGATGCGGTTTCCGAAGGTCGTCAAGGTCAGGCAGGACTTCCCGAGGCCACGCGTGGAGGATGTCGGGGAGGCGCTGCGCGAACAGTTCGCCAGAGAGGAGATTAGGTCCCGGATCGAGCCGGGGGCAGAGGTCGCTATCACCGCCGGCAGCCGCGGCATCGCCGGGATAGAGAACATCTTGCGCTCGCTCGTCGAGGCTCTGAGAGAAGCCGGGGCCTCCCCCTTCATAGTCCCGGCGATGGGGAGCCACGGCGGGGCCACGGCCGAAGGACAGGTGGAGATCCTGCGCAGCCTCGGGGTGACCGAGGAGTCCGTCGGGGCGGAGATACGGTCCTCGATGGAGGTCGTGGAGATCGGGGAGACCGAGAGCGGCGTCCCGGTCTTCATGGACCGCATTGCTTCCGAGGCCGATGGGATAGTGATCGTCGGCAGGATCAAGCAGCACACCGACTTCCGCTCCGGCGTGGAGAGCGGCCTCATGAAGATGGCCTCGATCGGCCTCGGGAAACATGCCCAGGCCCTCGCGCTGCACGCTCACGGCGTCAAAGGCATAAGGGATTACATGGTCGAGGCGGGAGAGAAGGTCTTCTCCTCGGGCAGAGTGCTCTTCGGCGTAGCCATAGTCGAGAACGCCTACGAGGAGACTGCGGTCGTGGAGGCGATCCCACCGGAGCAGATCTTCGAGCGAGAGGCGGCGCTGCTCGAAGAGTCAGCCAGGCTCATGCCCAAACTACCCGTCTTGGACATCGACGTGCTCTTCGTGGACGAGCTCGGCAAGAACTACTCGGGCACCGGCATGGACACCAACGTCATCGGCCGCTTCAAGATCCTCGGGGTCGAGGAGCCCGAGAGCCCGAACGTGAAGTACCTGATCGTCGGCGATGTGAGCGAAGCGTCTCATGGCAACGCTCTGGGTATCGGTCTGGCGGACTTCACGACGCGGCGTCTCTTCGAGAAGGTGGATTACGAGGCCATGAACCAGAACGTCCTCACCAGCACGTTCGTCGAGCGGGCCAAGATCCCCATGGTCATGGAGAACGACCGCGAGGCGCTCCGGGCCGCGCTCCGCTGCAACTGGGGCGTCGAGCCCGAAGACACGCGCTTCGTCCGCATCCCGAATACGCTTCACATCCGCTACCTCTACCTCTCGGAGAACCTCCTGGAGGAGGCCCTCGCGAACGGCAACGTCGAGGTCGTCGAAGACGCCGCCGAGCCGGCCTTCGATGAGAACGGGAACCTGAAGGGCTTCGGGGCCGGGGACGAAGAACAGACCGTGGCCGTCTCCTCCAACCGGGACGACGGGTATTACCGGGACGAGAACCCAGACTAGTCAGGAGCGAATATGCAGCTCTTCGAGAAACTCATAGACCATCCCGAAGCCGTGAGGTTGGTCCTCGAGAATACGCATCGTCTGCCCACCAGGGACGTGCCGCTGGTGGAGGCGCAGGGGCTCGCGCTGGCGCAGGACCTGAAGGCGAGGTTCGACTCGCCGCCGTTCGACAACTCGGCGGTCGATGGCTACGCGCTGCGAAGCGCCGACGCCGAGGCTGGTCGTGTGTTCAGGGTGGTTGACGAGGCGCCTGCAGGACGGCCCGCCGCGAAGAGCGTCGGGGAAGGCGAAGCCATCAAGATCTTCACCGGCGGGGTCATCCCCGAAGGCGCCGACGCGGTCGTGATGGTCGAGAACACCTCGGGCTGGGGCGAGGAGTTCGAGCTGAACAAGACCGCTTCGCCGGGCCAGAACGTGCGCGGCAGCGGCGAGGACGTGCGGGAAGGCGACGTTATCCTGAGAGCCGGCACGGAGGTCGGGCCGCCCGAGATAGCGCTCGCGGCGACGCAGGGCTACGGGACGCTGCCGGTCCACAGACGCCCCGAGGTAGTCGTCCTCTCGACGGGCACCGAGCTGGTGGAGCCCGGGGAGCGGGAGCTGGAGCCGGGGGAGATCTACGACTCCAACTCCTTCGCCGTAGTGGCTCAGGCCCACGAGATCGGGGCGAGGGCTCGCAGGATAACCGCGGCCTCCGACGACGCCGCGGTATTGCGCAGTGCCGTCGAAGAAGCCCTCGAGACAGCGGACGTGGTAGTGACCAGCGGCGGGGTCTCGGTCGGGGAGAAGGACCTGGTGAAGGGCACTATGCTCGAGCTCGGCGTCGAGCAGGTTTTCTGGGGCGTGAAGTTCAAGCCGGGCAAACCGCTCTTCTTCGGGGCGCGTGGTGACGTTAGGGTCTTCGGATTGCCGGGCAACCCGGTCTCGGCGATGGTCTGCTTCGAGCTCTTCGTCAGGCCCGCGCTCGTGAAGATGATGGGCCGCCAGGAGAGGGGGAGACCCCGGATACAGGTGTACTTCGAAAAAGACGTCAGCAACAACTTCGGGCGGATGCACGCGATGCGTGTCAGCCTCCAAAAGACAGAGAGAGGCTGGCTCGCCCGGTCGGTCGGTGCGCAGGGCTCGGGACTCGTCAGTTCGCTCACCAAGGCCGACGCGCTGGCGCTCATAGGGCCGGAATCCGAGGGGGTGAAGGCGGGGGAGCCGGTGAAGGCCATCGTGTTGCGCGAGGGGGTGATCCTGTGATCGAAGGTCACAGAGAGAGCCGATGGCGCGGGGACCTGCGATGGTAGAATATGGTCCCGATGTTTGAGTCAGATCTCGAAGACAACACGTTCCGCCGGCGCTTGATGAAGGAGGTAGCGCCGGGCGTACCGGTGCACTTCTCCTTCTACTCGCCTTCGGTCAAAGTGCAGGTCCAGCCCTCTGCGGAGCGCCTCCCCGGCGCCAACGGCCGCTACATCGGGGACGCGGTGACGATCGAGTTCGTCCCCGAGGACGGTGCGGCCGTCGAGCGGGTGCGGGAGTTCGTCTGGAACTGGGAGGAGCACAACGCTTTCACGGGGGTGCGCAAGATCAACCACCTCAGGCGCGGCGTCTGCCCAGATAGCGTGCAGGGTATGCTCGAGCGGGTCCGCGGCGTGGACAAGCGGGCCGCGGCGAAGGCCGCCGAAGCCGTAGACAACGAGGAGCTGCGCGACCTCATAGATGAGAAGGACTGCAAGACGCTCGCGCGGTTGCCGGGGCTCGGCGAGAAGCGCGCCCGCGCCATCGTCGAGTTCTACCAGAACGAGGGGAGCGACCGGCGTTTCCTCTACGCCGCCAACCGCAACGACCGCTTCCGTGGCAGGCCCGTCATCACGGAGCTCGACCTGGACCGTGACCTCGAGGAGCAGGTCTTCGACCACGCGGTGCGGGCACGCTCACTCGGCGACCCGGACCCCCTCGGTCAGGAGGAGCCCCCGGGCCACACGACGGTCCGTAACGCGAACCTCGTGCATCCGCTGCCGATGACGCCGTCGCTCATGAGCCGGGGCGTCTTCTACGAAGAGCAGATCGAGGCCTTCGCCGACGTTCTGAGGCGCGTCCTCGTAGACGGCGAGCGGCTCGCCGGGGTCGACGAGTTGCGCATCCAGCGCGGCAAGCTCTTCCACACGACGAAGATGTCCGGCGTCGGGATGAGGACGCGGGCGCGCGTTCTGGCGAGCGGGTTGCTCGACGACGAGTACACCTACGAGAACCTCCTCGCCATCCAGGGCGTGACGGAGACTCAGGCCCGGACCATCGCCGAGGCGGCCAGGGTCGAGGCCGCGAGGATCGAGGCCGGCGGGCGGACGGAGGTCCGTGTCCCGTAGCATCTACGGGTTCGTCAGGGGCCGCGAGCCCGTGAGCCCCGAGGAGATCACCGCCGAGTTCCTCGCCCTGCCCAACCTGAACGGCGACGCCAGGGCTCACGTCGAGAAGCTCGTGGGAGGGGACCCTCGCTTTCTCTGGGAGGGGGAGTCTCTAACTGTTGCCGACCCACTCTCTCTCGCGCTGGAGGAGGCCCCCTACGTAGTCTTCGACGTCGAGACCACGGGTTCTTCCGCGACAAAGGGAGGTGCGATCACGGAGATAGGCGCCCTGAAGGTGGTGCGCGGGGAGGTAGTCGAGGAGTTCGCCACGCTTGTCAACCCGGGGCGCAAGATAGAACCCTTCGTCGCCCGCTTGACCGGCATCACGGACCGCATGGTCGCCAATTCTCCGCCGATCTCCGAGGTCATGCCCTCTTTCGAGGGGTTTGTCGAGGGCTCGGTCCTCGTCGGGCACAACGTCCACTTCGACTGCTCCTTCGTGACGGCAGCCCGCGGACTGCCGCTCCCGAACCCGGTCCTCGACACCCTCAAGCTCGCACGCTGCCTGGTGCCGGGCCTCAGGCGCTACCGCCTCGCCTCGCTCGCCTCACACTTTGGCGTGCGGACGATGCCCAACCACCGCGCCCTCGCCGACTCGGCGGCGACCGCCGGGGTGTTCTTGAAACTCCTCAAGCTGCTGCGCTCCGCCGGAGTGCGGAGCGTGGGGGAGGCGGCTACGCTGCGTGGTGGGGCACGAGGGCGCGTCAAACCACAGAAGCAGCACCTCGCCGAGCACATCCCACGCACGCCCGGCGTCTACTACTTCGTCGACAAGCACGGCACTACCCTCTACGTCGGCAAGGCCAAGGACCTGCGGGCGAGGGTTCGCACGTACTTCAACGGCGGCGACGGGCGGCGCAAGATCGGCCGTCTCGTCGAGGAGGTCGCCGAGGTGCGCGTGCGGGAGACGGAGAGCGAACTGCACGCCCTCATCCTCGAGGCCAGGGAGATAAAGCGCCTGCTCCCCCGCTACAACTCCGCTGGCCGCGATGATCGCGGCGGCTGGTTTATAGAGCTCGATCCGGGCGAGCCGTATCCGGTCCCGAAACGGGTGCCGCAGAGCGAGCGCGAGGACGGTGCCATTCACCTCGGGCCTTACCGCAGCGCCGGCGTGCTCGACGCGTGCATAGAGGCGCTGGGCAGGATCTTCCCCCTCAAGCGATGCTCCGGAGAGGGCGGCGTCTGCTTCTACGGCCAGATGGGCCGCTGCGCCCCGTGTATCGGGATGGGGGAAGACGACTATCGCCGCCTGGTCGTGGACGAGGTGGTCGCGTTGCTGCGCGGCGAGGGCGGCGAGGAGCACCTGGCGGCGCTGGTGCGGGAGCGAGGGCGGCTCGCCGGAGCGCTCGAGTTCGAGGCCGCCGCGCGCCTCAGGGACCTCATAGCCGGGATAGAGCGCATACGTCTGACGCGCGCCGTTGTGAGCGCCGAGGGGCTGCAGGCCGTCGTCGCAGCCTCCACCGAGCCAGGCGTCGTCGAGGTCTTCGTCCTCTCGGAGGGCCGTCTCGTCGCCCACCGGGGGTTCGGGGCAGGGGACCGGGCCGATCTCTCGAGCTTCGCCAAGGAGGTCCTGGCGAGGTGCGGGGGGGAGGATCCTCGCCAGGACGGTTCAGCTCGCGCCTCCGACGAGACACGGGTGGTGGCAGCTTATCTCAGGCGCCGCTCGGCGGCCATGGAGGCTGTGCGTCTGCGGGGGGTGGGGGATCTCCTGGAGGCCGTGGGCAGGGTGGCGGAGCTCCCCAGAGAGGGTGCAAACTCCTTATCATGCTAGAATAGGCCCAAGCGTGCAGGCGTTTTCGGGCTACGCGGAGAGAGCGTAAGAAGATGGTGCAAGGCTTACAGGGTGTGACCCGCAGGATACTCGTGGTGGACGACGAGCCGTCACTACAGAAGATGCTGGCGCACGCCCTGGAGCGGGAAGGCTTCCAGGTCCAGACCGTGGGCGACGGCGAGGAGGCACTCGAGGCGTTCAAGAGCTACGAGCCGCACCTGATCATCCTGGATATCATGCTCCCCAAGCTCGACGGTACGGAGGTCTGCCGTCGCATCCGGGCTCAGAGCGACGTGCCTATCATCATGCTCACGGCCAAGGACGACGAGATAGACCGGGTCGTGGGGCTCGAGCTAGGAGCCGACGACTACGTCACCAAGCCGTTCGCCGTGCGGGAGCTGGTGGCGCGCGTACGAGCCATCATGCGCCGGGCGGCGGTTCCGGCGGGCCAGCGCCCCGACGAGCTCAACTACGACGGGCTGCGCATCAACCTCCCCAGCCGCCGGGTGTCGGTGGGCGACGAGGAGGTGGATCTCACCTACACCGAGTTCGAACTCCTGGTGACGCTCGCCTCGAGTCCCGGCAGGGTGTTCTCGCGCAGCGCGCTGCTACGCAGGGTGTGGGGCGACGAGTTCCGCGACGAGCGCACGGTGGACGTCCACATCCGCCACCTGCGCGAGAAGATCGAGCGCGACCCCCGCAACCCCGAGTTCATCCACACCGCGCGGGGTGTCGGGTATGTTTTCCGCTAGAAAGAGGACCTTCGGAGAGAAGTCTGGTTCCTGGCCCAAGGCCGGACGGCGCCTCTACCCGAGGCGCAGGAAAGGGCTCAAGCCGCGCGTCGGCATGCGCATCTGGCTCACGGCCCTGTTCGTCCTGGTCACCGCCTTCGCGTCGGTCGTAGCCTACGAGATCGTCCGCCCCATCCTCGAGGACACCCTGAACCGGGCGGGCCAGGCCCGCTTCGAGGACGTGGCCGAGCAGTTCGAGGCCCAGAACCAGGCCAGCAACGACTGGACCGTGCAACGCATCAAAACGTTCGCGGCGATCCGGGGTCTGCAGTGGGGGATAGTGAGCGCGAACAGTGGCGAGAAGCTCCTTGGCGACAGGGATCTTCGCGAATGGCACGCCGGCGTCGTGAAGAACGCGGTCAAGACCCAGAACCCGAAGATGAACATCGAGGAGATGCAGTCCGGCGCGCGCGCGGGCCAGATCCTGGCTACCTACGCCGTCCCGATGAATACGACGGAGGTCACCGGAGAGGAGAAAACGGCGGTCGTCTTCAGCGAGTTCTTCACCGAGAGCGACATCGAGAACGTGGAGAAGTCGCTGGACAAGATAGAGCGGATAGCCCTGCTCGCTGGTGCCCTGGCGCTGGGTCTCGCAGGGATCGCGGGGTACTTCGCGGCGACCCTGATCTCGCGCCGCATCAGCCGCCTCGGGGTGGCCGCCGAGAGGCTGGCCGCCGGCAACTTCGACGAGCGGATAGAGACTCGCGTCGAGGACGAGGTGGGTTCCCTCGGCGCCACCTTCAACGCGATGGCCGCCTCCCTCAAGGGCGCCTTCGAGCAGATAAGACATGAGAAGGAGCGCGGCAGCGCGATCCTCGACGGCATGACCGACGCGGTCGTCGGCGTGGATAAGGACCTGAACGCGGTCTTCCTGAACCCGCGTGCCCGCGAGCTACTCGAGGCCTCTGACCTGGACTTCCAGATCCGCTTGCAAGAGGTCCTCGCCAAGACACGTTATTCGGGTCCCACGACCGAGCCCGAGGCCCGCGCGGGCGACAGGATCATCGAGATTCGGGCCGCCCCTCTCGAAGACGGTGCTCTGGCTATCCTGCGTGACGTTACGGAGGAGCGCCGCGTGCAGCGCGCGAAGGCGGAGTTCATAGCGAACGCTTCCCACGAGCTGAAGACACCCTTGACGGCCCTCTCAGGTTACCTGGAGATGCTCGAGGACGAAGAGGACGAGCACATCAGGTCGGAGTTTTTGAAGGACATGCGCTCCCAGACCGAGCGGCTCCAGGCCCTCGCCCGCACCCTGCTCGACCTCTCCCGCCTCGACGCGAACGCTACGACCTTCCGCACCGAGGAGGTGGACCTCGAGGACCTCCTGCACGCGCTGCGCCGGGACTTCGGCTACACGGGACGCCCGATGAGCGTCAATGTCGACGAGAACGTCCCGCCCGTCGTAACCGACCCGACCCAGCTGCACCGGATGCTCGCCATCCTGCTCGACAACGCTCTCAAGTACTCCAACGAAGGCGACCCCGTGGCCCTCGAGCTCTCCCGCGAGGACGGCCACGCCGTCATCAGCATTACCGACCGCGGCTGCGGCATCCCCGAGGCCGAGATACCGCACATCTTCGAGCGCTTCTACCGCGCCCGGGGCTCCTCCCGCGCCGACGGAACCGGCCTCGGTCTCGCTCTGGCGCGCGAGATTACCGACCACCTCGGGGGCGATATCCGGGTGCAGAGCCACCCCGGAACTGGTAGCACCTTCTCCGTCGCCCTCCCCCTGACATCCGATTCGAGAGATGGTCAACGTTCCGCCAGCTTCTCTTGAGATCAGTCATCAGGTTTCCCCAGGGAGCAGCGTCAGGTCCTCCACCCCGATGGATTCGATCGAACGGAGCAGATTCAGACTAAACCTCAGGTTCAATCTATAAACGGGCTTTTGGCGGTAGAATAGGCGCGGGGCAGCGCAGGTTCGTAGATTCTCCCCCCTCCCTGCGGACCGTTGTTGCCCCCTCTTTTTGGGTTCGGTATCTGGCGGCGGTAGAGGGGCGCAACCCGTTGTCTGCAAACCTCTAGAGGATCGGGGGAAGTCCGAAGGTGGAGAGAACGGGGCGTACCAGGACGAGTATATAGGAGAGAGGGGAGGGGAGCACAGGCAGGAACGTAAGGAGAACGAGCCCGAGGAGTATCACGGGTCCGTACTGGTTCATAAAGGCCACGAAGCCGTCCAGGGAGCGAGGCAGGAACGGGAAGATCACCTTCGCGCCGTCGAGCGGGGGGATAGGGATCAGGTTAAAGACGAAGAGCAGCGCGTTGCCGAAGGCTGCGAGCAGCACGATGAGTTGCAGGTAGCCGGTCTGGAAGGCGGGTAGCAAATAGAGGGCGGCGCAGGCGGCGACGATCAGGAGGTTCGAGGCGGGTCCTGCGGCGGCGACGGCGACGGGGCCGAGCACGCCCCACTTAAGCTTGGAGGTGTTCACGGGCGTCGGCCTGCCCCAGCCGAAGCCCGCCATCAGGAACATCATGCTTCCCAGGAGGTCCAGGTGCGAGGCCGGGTTGAGTGTGACCCTGCCGGCGCGGTAGGCAGTGTCGTCGCCCAGGAGATAGGCCGAGTACGCGTGTGCGGCCTCGTGCACGACGACACCCACGACGAGGCCGAGCAGGAGGGCCACCGCGGCTGCCGGGTTCTGCTGGAAGATGGCTAGGAACATCCGGTTAATGATACACGCCCGACCGGGCGTGGGGACTCTAGCTTACGCGCGCGACCGAGACCGTGACGTGGTTGCCCGCGTCGGAGGTGTATGAGGAGAGCTGGGGGTCCAGGACCTTCGCCGAGTCGGCCACGGTGCCCAGCTCGGTCATCCCGGCCGTCACGCGGCTCGTGACGCCCGCGTTCGCCTCGTCGCTCTGCACGAGGGAGACCGTGACGCGGATATTCGCATTGGCGTCGGGTTTGATCTCCACCACGTTGGCACCCTGGACCATGGGGTCCGGGCGTATGGCGGTGACCATGCCTGTGACCGGTGCGTAGACGAATGTCCCCGCCTGAGCGCCGACGTCCAGGGCCCCGGTGCGGGGCCCGGTGCGACCGGCGGCGTCCATCACGTGGTAGTGGATGTCCTCAGCAGTCGAGCCGTTGGAGAGGAGGCCGACGAGCGGGTTCGCGGAGAGGTTCTCGCCGCGGGGCTCCATCTCGACCAGGCTCTCACCCTCCGGGTGGTAACCGAGGCCCGTGAGGCTCTCGGGCCGGATAGGCGTGGAGATGTCGATGCCCGCGGCCTTCGCCAGCACCGTGTCGGGGGCGGCGTTGCCTGGGTCTATGGGCACGGTGGGCTCGGCCGCGTCGGGGGCCTGAAGGAGCACCGCGAAGACGAGCGCGAGCACGAAGGAGAAGAAGAGGCCGACGGCCATGATACGCCGTCTGCGGTAGACGCTGGTCTTGTTCGCCTTGCGACGCTCCTCGAGGGTGCTGGCTCGCCGGCCGGTCCGGTGGGATGGCGCTACGCTTCTGAGGTTGGCTCGAGGTGCCGGCGCTGCCTCGCGCCGCTGTCCGAGGTACCGGGGCTTCTGCAGGTTTCCCCCTCGCATACTGGGGGAGGATTATACAGAGGGGCCTGCAGGCTGTAAACTTGCCGCCGCGGTGGGCCGGGCTGGTATATTTGGGGCCTAGAGTCCTCGATCGGAGACCGGGGTGCCCACCAGAAAACTTGTCGTCTCGACATACCTGCAGTACATCCTGATCGCCGTGGGCTTCCTGTTGCTTGTGGTCTTCGTCCGGCAGCTCAGCGGGGTGCTGCTGACGTTCCTCATGGCCGCCATTCTGGCCTACGCTCTCAACCCTGTGGTGCGTCGTCTCGAGCAGCTGCGCGTCCCGAGGATCCTGGCAGTGGTCGGGGTGTTCGTCGCGCTCATCCTCTCGGTCGTCGCCGCGCTCCTCGTGCTCATAATCCCCGCCATCGGGCAGGCGCAGACCCTGATCCAGAACCCCGAGGTCGTCGTAGAGCGGGCCAACTCGCTGGTGGAGCGGGCGCGGGAGCTGCCCTACGTGGGCGGCCGCATTGCGCAGATAGACGAGCAGGCAGTCACGCAGTTCGTTCAGAGCAACGCCCCCTCCGCAGGACAGGCACTGAGAGCGACCACGGGCTTTATAGGCGGCGTCTTCGGCGTCTTCGGCACCGTGCTCAACCTGCTGCTCATGCTCATAATCTCCATCTACCTCCTCCTCGACCGGGAGAGGCTCACCCGCGCCCTGCTCGGTGCGATCCCCGAGACGGTGCGCGACCACGCCGTCGAGCTCTTCTACGCCGTCGAGCGGACCCTGATCAAGTACCTAAGAGGACAGTTTGTCCTCTGCGCGATTATGGGGGTAATAGGGTGGGCCATAGCATTCTTCGTGATAGGCAAGTACTCGCTCGTCGTCGGGCTGTGGGTCGGCCTGACCGAGATCATCCCCATCATCGGGGCCTTCCTCGGCGCCGTTCCGGCGGTCCTGATCGCCCTCTTCGTGGGGGGTTTCTACAAGGCTCTGATAGTCGCGGGGCTCTTCCTCGTGGCACAGCAGCTCGAGGGCAACATCCTGGTGCCGAGGATCCAGGGCGGCTCGGTGGGCGTCCACCCTTTGTGGGTCCTCTTCGCCACCCTTGCGGGGACCGCCCTCTACGGCCTCGTCGGTGCTATCTTCGCCGTCCCCTCGGTCGCCATCGTCGCCGCCACGATCCGCTACCTGCGGGGGACCGTGATCTTCGAGCGCTGGGGCAAGCCTCCCGTAGTCCCCGCTACCGAGGAGAGGGCGGCCACAGCGCAGCCGGCGCCTCCATCGGTGGCCTCCGGAAAGGAGTGAGAGTTTGAGCCTTCCGCACCGCGAGCCACGCAGGCCGTTCTCCATAAAGGACTCCCTCCGCCAGCTCCTGCATCCGCTCGTCCGCTTGCTCTCAGCCCTGCGGGTACGTCCCGATACGCTGACCGTCCTGGGCTGGACTCTCTCTGTGTGCGCCGCCGTGCTCTTCGGGCTGGGATACGCTCGCGTCGCGGGCCTGGTAATGCTCCTCGGGGGCCTCTTCGACGCCCTCGACGGCGACGTCGCCCGCGAGTCGAACCGGATGAGCGCCTTCGGCGCCTTCCTCGACTCGACCCTGGACCGGCTCTCGGAGGCGGCGATCTTTGTCGGTATCATCTACTTCTACGCCGCCGCGGCCCGCCCCTTCGAGGCACTCCTCGCCGGCACCGCGATGACCTTCTCCCTGCTGACCTCCTACGCCCGCGCGCGCGCAGAAGGATTGGACTTAGAGTGCCAAGTGGGTGTGCTCGAGCGGGCCGGCAGGGTCGTGATCCTCTCGGCATTCTCTATGGCCGGGCTGCTGACGTTCGGTCTCGCCCTGGTCGCCGCAGGCGCCCTCGTAACCACCGCGCAGCGTATCATTCACGTCCGTCGTGCAACCCGCGGATAGACAGGATCGCGACCCGGTGAGCGAGTATCGGGCCAAGATCACGCACGAACTCACCCGTCTCTCCAGTCTTGTAGAGGGATCCGGCAGCCCGGCCCCGCTCGGAGATCCTACCTCCGGCGTGATGCTGGTGGTCGAGCAGCCTGTCGGCCCCCGGGTCCTGCAAGCTCTGGACCGCAGCCTGAAGGCTGTGGGACTCCCTCGTGCCTACGTGACCTACGCCTCCACCGGCCTCCTCGCCCACGAGATCCTCGCCGCCGAACCTCACCTCCTCGTCGCCGTCGGCCCCACGGCAGCCCGCGAGATCGATGAGACGGAATACCCCCTAGCCAGAGCCTCGTTCGCCACTGCCGAGCCCGGCACCCCCTTCGCCTGGACAAAGGGCACCGCAGGCCTCTCCCTTCCCGCCCTCGCCCCCGCCCTCGACGATGAGGCCGCCAAACGCCGCTTCTGGCATGCTTTCCTGACTCTCAAGCACCTCGCCCTTCGACCCGCCTAGAACCCCCAAGACCCCCTTCTAGACTGGCGCGGACTTGCGCCAGCATTACGAATATTAAAAATTGTTAAGAATTTATTTCGCCAAGGAAACACGAATTCCCTTTATTTAAGCCGCTTTTGCGCTCTGGGAGCGGGTTTTTGCGGTGTTTGGGGTATTGCGCGGTGTGGCGCCCTTAACTAGAGTGCCCGGCTTAGGAGGGGGGATTCTCCAAAAAATCCCCTTACAAAACGTCATATAGAACAGCCGGGAAGGAGCCTGGACGTATGCCAAGACGCGTGCGTTTCATCGTGGTTTTAGGTGTTGTCACCATGCTTGTTCTCGCGACGGGCATCTCTGCCGGGGCGTCTCCGCAGGATGAGATCGAGGCTACGGAAGCGGAGATCGCCGAAGCCCAGGAGCGTTTGATGGAGATCCGCTCGGAGGAGAGCAACGCCCTGGCGGACTACAACAGCGCCCTCCACAAGATGAACGAGCTAAACGGCAAGATAGCCGACGCGGAGAAGGATCTGCAGGCCGCTGAGGAGGATCTGGCGGAGGCGCAGGCGGCTCTGGAGGAGCGGGCGTCGCAGGTCTACAGGA
The DNA here is from genome assembly GCA_035761765.1 of Rubrobacteraceae bacterium. GTDB lineage: Bacteria > Actinomycetota > Rubrobacteria > Rubrobacterales > Rubrobacteraceae > JALYGY01. The sequence continues at coordinate 481 of DASTQK010000312.1, read as the reverse complement.
GCGGGAACGTTGGCTTCGTGGACGTTCTCGTAGGCGTCGACGACTTCTCGCAGTTCGCCTCGCGGGTCGACCTCTGGATGCGTCTCCTCGAAGAGGAGCGCGCCGCGTACGAGTCCGTCCTGCAGGCCAAGAACGAGATCGAGGATCGCAAGAGCGAACTCGAGACCGAGCGCGCCCGCCGGGTCGAGGCTGTCGAGGAGGCCCTGGATCACAACGAGAACGCCACCCAGGCCGAGACCGAGGCCGAGGAGTACCTGAACTCCCTCAACGCCGACCTTCAGAGCGCGATCCAGGCCGAGCAACAGCGCCAGTCCGAACTGCTCGCCCGCCAGGCCGCGGAGGCCGCCGCAGAGCAGAGGGCCGCCGAGCGGAGGGCTGAGCAGGCCGCTGCCGAACAGGCCGCCGCCGAACAGGCTGCTGCAGAGCAGGCTGCCGCAGAGGAGGCAGCTGCAGAGGAGGCTGCTGCAGAGGTGGCTGCTGC
>DASTQK010000311.1:0-2516 GCA_035761765.1 Rubrobacteraceae bacterium | reverse complement strand
GCCCTGACCGTGAGCGTCATAGGCATCTACATCCTCGTCGTGGGCTACCTCGGAGCGGTGTTCCAGACGGCCAATGACCTCTTCATCTCGCTGTTGGCCACGGGGCTCGTCGCGGTACTGTTCGCACCCTTGCGAGATAGGCTGCAGCGCGGCGTGAACCGCCTGATGTACGGCGAGCGTGACGATCCCTACGCGGTGGTATCGCGCCTGGGGGAGCGCCTGGAGGCAACCCTCGCCCCCGACGCCGTGCTGCCCACGATTACAGAGACCGTAAGGGAGGCGCTCAAGCTCCCCTACGCCGCCATCGCGCTCCCGCGGGACGGCAACGGCTTCGAGGTCGTCGCGACCTCCGGTGAGGAGTCGTCCGGCGACCCGCTCGTCCTACCCCTCTCCTACGGGGGCGAGTCCGTCGGCGAACTCCTGCTCGCCCCGCGTGCGCCGGGCGAAAGCCTTTCCGCTGCCGACCGGCGCCTCCTGGACGGCCTGGCGCGCCACGCGGGCGTAGCGGTGCATGGGGTGCGCGTGATGGCAGACCTCCAGCGCTCGCGCGAGCGCCTGGTGCTCGCGCGGGAAGAGGAGCGGCGGCGCCTGAGGCGCGACCTCCACGACGAACTTGCCCCGACGCTCGCGGCGCTCGGCCTGAGCACCGCCACGGTAGGCGAGTTGATCCCGACCGACCCGAAAGAGGCCGCCTTCGCCAACGAGAAGCTCCGGGCGGCGATCCGAGCCACCGTCGGCGACGTCCGGCGCCTGGTCTATGACCTCAGGCCCCCCGCCCTGGACGAGCTCGGGCTGGTCGAGGCCATAAGGGAGCGCGCCTCCCGCTACGGCGTGGGTGATAAAGGCTTTCGGGCGGCGGTCGAGGCGCCAGATGAACTCCCACCCCTGCCAGCGGCCGTCGAGGTCGCCGCCTACCGCATCGTGCAGGAAGCACTGATGAACGTCTCCCGCCACGCTCAGGCGAGCGCGTGCACCGTCCGGCTGGCCTGCACCGACGGCCGGGCGCTTACTATCGAGGTTACGGACAACGGCGTCGGGCTGCCGGACACGCCGGAGGGCGGAGTCGGCCTCTCCTCGATGCGCGAGCGCGCCGCTGAGCTCGGGGGAGAGTGCGAGATCGTGCGCTCCTGGCCATCAGGCACACGGGTCTTCGCCCGGCTACCGTTTAGGGAGCCGCTGCTCGATGGACGAAAGGAGTAGGGCGTTGGAGAAGCTGCGGGTCCTGATCGCCGACGACCATCCCCTCTTCCGCGACGGGATGAGGGGCCTCCTCTCGACCCAGCCGGACATCGAGGTGGCGGGCGAGGCGACGACGGGCGATGAGGCGGTCAAGCTGACCGGCGAGCTGCAGCCAGACGTGGTGCTCATGGACGTAAGGATGCCGGGGCTGGGCGGCATAGAGGCCACCCGGCGCGTGCTCGCAGCAAACCCGCGTATCCGCGTCCTCGTCGTCACCATGTTCGAGGACGACGCCACGGTCTTCACCGCCATGCGCGCGGGCGCGAGAGGATACGTCCTCAAGGACGACGACAAGGACGACGTGCTCGGCGCCATACGCACGGTGGGACGTGGCGGCGCGGTCTTCGGACCTAGCGTCGCCGCGCGCCTCGCTGACTTCTTCGCCACCGACCGTCCTGCTGTCCCCAGAGAAGCGTTCCCCGCTCTCACCGACCGCGAGCGGGAGATGCTGCACCTTATGGTGAAGGGTGCCTCTAACGCCGAAATCGCCCGCCTCTTGTCTTTGAGCCCCAAGACGGTGGCCAACTACGTCTCCAGTATCCTCCACAAGCTCCAGGTAGCCGACCGCAAGGAGGCCGCGGTCCGTGCCCGCGAGGCCGGGCTCGGGCAAGACAAGCCCTAGAAGTGTGGCCGAAAAGCTAAGCTTTGGCAGGTGAACCTGGCGGTGAGACGATGCAAGGTGCCTGGCCCGTGATCGGTCGGCTGGCAAACAGGAGTCAGCCGCGGGCGAGCGCCGCTAGTTGCTCGAGGCTTATGCCATGGACCAGCGGGTCGGCATGCCGATGCACCTGTCGCCACTCCGATCCCTCACGGCGAAAGACCCAGGTCACCCGGAGCGACCAGTCCTGTTCTGGCAGACCACCGACCCGGCCATGCTGGCGTTCGATCACCGCCAACACTACGAGATCTCCCGACGTGTACGACTCCACCAGTTCCAGTTCCGCCTCACCACCCCCAAAGAAGCGCTCCAGGGCTTCGAGGCGCTCGGGCGAGGTGTCGGTTCTCCGCTGCCACAAGCTATCTGGATGGAGCACCACCCCAAGGAGGCGACGGACGGCGTCTCGGAGACCTTCGAGTTGGTGGTCTATATGGTCACGGAGCGAGCACCCTACCTTGGGGAGACGAGGCTCACCATAGAAGAGCCGGCCTGGAAATCACTCGATCGCGCCACGGTAGAGACCTTGGTTGGGCAGGAGGTCCGAACAGGCTGAAGGTGCGTAGTGGGAGAGTAGTATCTTAGAATCCTGCCGATCCATATTGCCGCTGCCGAGGTTCCT
>DASTQK010000310.1:0-7899 GCA_035761765.1 Rubrobacteraceae bacterium | reverse complement strand
CACCTCGCCTCTCCCAGCCGGGAGCGAGCGGCATCTAGGAAGGGTTCCCGGAGAGCGCTCTCTCTGGGCGCCTGGCGATACCCTACCGCTTCGCGTAGAGCCTCGGCCGCGCCGAATAGCCTGGCCGCCCGTGCCTCTTCTCCCCTGGCAGCCGAGCAGGCCAACCCCTCCAGAGACTCCGCCGCGATCAGCTTGTCGCCCAGCTCCCGGGACAGCTCCAGGCTTTCCTGGTGTAGGGACACAGCCATCTGTCGGTCCCCGCTCACGAGCGCCGCCCACCCCAGGTTGTCTAGAGCATACTGGAGCTTGCCCTTGTGCCCTCGCTCCCTCAGCAACACCGCGGCTTCCTCATTGAGCGTAGCACCTCGCTCGGGGTCGCCCTGAAGAAGTGACTCGTAGCCAAGGCTGATCAGGTACGAGGTCAGGAGCGCCGTGTCTTCCAACTTCCGGGACAGGGCCAGGCCTTCCTCATAGAGTCCCTTCGCCTCCTCGTAATCTCCCCGTTCGCTCGTCACGTTCGCAACCTGGAGCACGGACAATGCAGCTCCCCGCGTGTTCCCTGCTCGCCGGCTGAGCGCAAGGCTTTCCTTATAGAGCTGCGCCGCCCGGTCGTGGTATCCCTGTATGCTCGCCGCCGACCCCATTATGCGCAGGAAGGGAGCAGCATCGATGATCTCGGAGGCGGCGCTCAGGCCGAGGCCCTCTTGGGCAGCCGCTACCGCACGCTCGATGTCGCCCTGATCGTCTGCCAGCCAGCCCACGGCCTCCAGCGCCTTTGCCCGCGCCACGGATGCTCGACCATCCTTCGCCAGCGCTGTCTCGAGCCACCTCCTACCCTCGTCGTAGTACCCCCTCACCCACCAGAACTGCCACAACGCTCCCGTGAGCCGCAGCCCAAGCTCAGGTTCCCCTCCGTCCAATGCCCGGGAGAGGGCCTCCCTCATGTTGTCGTGCTCGATCTCCAAGCGCTCGAGCCACTTCGCTTCCTCCGGTCCCCGAAGGCTCGACTCGCCCTGTTCTGCCAGGGCCAGGAAGTACTCCGCGTGCAGCCTCTTTATCTCCTCAGCCTCGCCGCTCTTGTCTAGCCTCTCTCGGGCGTACTCGTGGATGGTCTCCAGCATCACGAAGCGCGGCTCATCCTCCGCTCCCTCTTCCCGCCTGAGCAAGCTCTTGTCCAGGAGCGAGGAGGCGATTTCGAGTGCGTCTACGGGGAGATCCCCTCGTGGGTCACACACCTTTTCAATAGCCTCCAGGGTGCTCCCTCCCGAGAAGACCGCCAGCCTCGCAAAGAGCGTCCTCTCTTCCGCGGCGAGCAGCTCGTAGCTCCACTCGATCGCACCCCTGAGCGTCCTCTGCCTCTCGGGCAGGTTTCGCGCTCCGCCGGTCAGAAGTCTCAAACGGTCGCCCAGCCGGTCGAGTATCGCCCGGGGAGGGAGCAACTTTATGCGCGCCGCGGCGAGCTCTATCGCCAGCGGCAACCCGTCGAGGCGAGCGCAGATCTCCGCTACCGCCGGGGCGTTGTCGCTTGTGATCTCGAAGTCGGACTTCGCGGCTCGGGCACGCTCAACGAAGAGCCTCACCGCTTCGTACTGCGTCAATTGCTCGAGAGATTGCGGGCGCTTGAAATCTGGCACCTCGAGGGGGGGCACCGGGAACTCGTATTCTCCGTAGAGACTCAGTGGTATGCGGCTGGTGGTCAATACCTTCAGCTCAGGAGCGCTCGCAAGCAGGTCCGTTACCAGCGGTGCCGCCCCCAAGATTTGCTCGAAGTTGTCGAGCAAGAGGAGCGTCTGCCTGTCGCGCAGGTAATCTTGGAGGGGCTCTTCCGGCGTCTGGTCGCCGGACTCGGTCAAGCCAAGTGTCCGCGCTATCGTGGGGGCCACGAGTGTCGGGTCGGTTATGGAGGCAAGCGGCACGAAGAACGTGCCATTCTCGAACTCGTCCATAAGCTCGGCGGCAGCCTGCAGACCCAACCGGGTCTTGCCCGTCCCCCCCGGGCCGGTGAGGGTGAGCAGACGCACGTCCGGGTTGCGCAGCCGCTCGCACACCTGCGCCACCTCGCGCTGACGACCTACCAGCGGAGTAGGCTGGGCGGGCAAATTGTTCGGCCTTGCCTCTAGCGTCAGCAAGGGCGCGAACTCGGTAGGCAGGCCGGAGGCCGTGACCTGGAAGACGTGCTCGGGCCTGAAGAGATCCTTGAGGCGCCTCTCTCCCAGATCCCGCAACCCGACCCCTTCGGGCAGTTCGTCACGCACGAGCTCTTCCGTGGTGAGGGACATCAAGATCTGGCCCCCGTGCCCGGCCGAGAGGAGCCTCGCCACCCTGTTGAGGGAAGGACCGAAGTAGTCCCCAGCCCGCTCCTCGGCCTCCCCCGTATGAAGCGCCATCCTGACCCGCAGAGGACCCGTCTTCTCCCACGCGACCTGCTGAAGTCTTCTCTGAGCCTCGAGGGCCGCTGAAAGGGCCGTCGGGGCGGTCAGAAAGGCGGCGTAGAAGGCGTCTCCGACCGTTTTGAAGACGTGACCGTTATGGGTCTCTATGACCGTACGCAGGATCTCGTCGTGAAGGACGAGTGCCCCGGACATCGCCTTGGCGTTCTTCTCCCAGAGTAGGGTGGAGCCCTCCACGTCAGTGAACAGGAAGGTGAGGGTGTGCGCCTCTGCCATCCGCCTTGCGTCCTCCTGGGAGCTTTCGAGACTCAGAAGTGAACTGTGTCGAGGTCCTCCGCCGCATCCACCGGTCCTCCGAAGGCGGCCTCGGCCTCGGCTACCAACGCCTCCGGGTCGACGAACCGGCTCGCGCGTAGATGGGTGAGTACGAGGCGCAGCACTCCGGCCGCACGGGCCGCCTCACCGGCATCGGTCGCGGTCGAATGTCCCATGGCATGAGCCTGTTGGGCTGCGCTCTGTGGTCCATACGTATCGTGGATGAGCAATTCTGCCCCGCGCGCGTTCTCGATGACCTCCGGGCAAGGGCGGGTATCGACGGCGAAGACTGCAATGGAATCCGCTCGAGCGATGCGGAAGCCCACGCACTCGAGGCCATGATTCATCAAGAAAGGGGTGACCTCCGTCTCTCCTACCACTGTAGGCTTGCCGGGGACGAGCTCGTGCCAGCCAAGTCGCTTCCCCAGCCAGTCTTCGGCGCCGGGGATCGTCAGGCCAAGGTATCCGCGCAACGCTCGAAGCGTCTCTGAGCCAGCATGGACGGTAAGAGTGGCCTCGGGTAGGGCCGCCAGGCCGGTGAGCAGGGGTGCTAGCCCGCCGACGTGGTCGAAGTGGCGGTGGCTGACGAACACGTGCCGCACGGCTTCGAGTGGTATGCCAGCGGCCTCGAGGCGACCGAGCAGTACGGTGCCGCTTGAGGCATCGATCAGCATCGTCTCGTCGCTTGCAAGCGGCACGGCCAGACTGGTCTGAGCCCGCTCCGGGTTCAGTGAGTCGCCGGTCCCGAGAAAGGTCATGCCTCTCATCTTCTCCTACTCTCCCTGCCGGTGCGGCCTGTATTCTCGTTCGCAAACAAAGAGAACAACGCCGGCGAACGTATCCTCGATCATATACCACCTGCATATAACACAATACGTTACGGGGTGCGAGTACCGCGCTTGACAGAGCAGCTTGGTGTGAGACGAAGAGAAGGCGAGCGGAGCCGGTGGCCGCACCCGGGAGGCTCTGGTGAATGCCAGAGAGCATGGGCGAGGCCACCTAGTAGTGCGCGGTATCGGGCCGCCCCAGAAGGCGCACCTTGTTCATGGCCTCGATGCGCTCCTCGGCCAAGCGCTCCGCGGCCCGATAGTACGGAATCCGATCACGGTCGGCGATGGCGAAGATCTCCCGGGTGCGCTCGAAGATGCGGCGCACATTGGCCAGGGCACGCTCGCGCTGGAACCCACCTTTACGGTAGCGGTCGGTGTCGAAGACCGTGCCCCCGGAGTTGGCGATGAAGTCGACCGCGTAGACAATGCCGCGTCGCTCGAGCTCGTCCCCGTGACGCTCGTCGGCCAGTATGTTGTTGGCAGCACCGGCGACGACCTTTGCCTTGAGCCGGGGGATGGTTTCGTCGTTGATCACGGCGCCTAGCGCGTACGGTGCGAAGATGTCGACCTCCTGGATGTAGATGTCCTCAGGATCCACCGCCTTCACCTGGAACTCCCGTACCGCTTTTTCCACCTTCTCCTCGTCGATGTCGGCGACGATCACCTCGGCACCGGCCTCCAATAGCAATCCGAGGGCTTTGCTGCCGACGACCCCGAGCCCTTGGAGCGTCACCCTCTTGCCTCCGAGTTCAGGCGTCCCCCACACCCTCTCGGCGCAAGCCCGCATAGCCTGGATGGAGCCCAGCGCGGTGGCCGGTGAGATGTCGCCGGCTCCGCCCGCGTGCTCCGGCAGGGTGACTACGTGGTCGGTCTCGCTGTAGACGGTCTCCATGTCCTCGAGCGTCGTGCCGACGTCTTCGCCGGTTATGTACTCGCCGCCGAGCTGGTCGATCATGCGCCCCATCGCCCGCAGGAGCGCCTCGCTCTTGTCCTTCCTGGGATCGCCGATTATCACCGCCTTGCCGCCGCCGAGGTTTACGCCGGCCGCGGCGTATTTGTAGGTCATGCCCCTGGCGAGCCTCAGGGCGTCCATGATCGCCGCTTCTTCGGAGGGGTAGGTCCACATGCGCAGGCCTCCGGTCGCCGGACCGAGAGCAGTGGAGTGTATGGCTATTACGGCCCGCAGTCCGATCTCGGTGTCGTTGCACAACACGACCTTCTTGAACCTGTAGCGACGCAAATAGTCGAAGACGGGCGCCGACATTGGTGTAGGTCCGGTCCCCTTGGCTTCCATAACGCATCCCTTTCCCTCGGTCACCCCGGGACGACTAGATAATCAGTCGCGGCCTCGATAGAGGCGGTTTGCTCCTCTCTTGAAGCACCCTAAGATCCGACCGGGGTCCTGGGTTGCTCGCCCCGGAGCACCGCTGCCAGGTTCTCCGCCGCGAGCGTCGCCATCTTGCCGCGGGTCTCGAAGGTGGCGCTGCCGATGTGTGGAGCGAGGACCACGTTTTCGAGCTCAAGCAGCTTCGGGTGCACCTTCGGCTCTTTTTCGTACACGTCGAGCCCGGCGGCGAAGATGCGTCCCGCTCCGAGGGCTCCGGCCAGAGCGCCTTCATCCACCACAGGTCCGCGCGAGGTGTTCACGAGGACGGCGGTCTCTCGCATGAGACCGAGCTCCCTCTCGCTGATGAGATGCCTGGTCTCGTCGGTCAGGGGGGTATGGATCGAGACGAAGTCGCTCTCCCGCAAGAGGTCGTCGAGGTCGAGATATCGGGCCTCGAGCTCCCTCTCGGCGTCTTCGTTGCGGGATCGGTTGTGGTAGAGGATCCGCATCCCGAAGCCCTTACCCCGTCGAGCGACGGCCCGGCCTATGCGCCCCAATCCGACGATGCCCAGGGTCTTGCCCCACACGTCGAGACCCCGCAGCTGCTTCGGCCCCCACCACTCCCACCTCCCGGCCCTCAGCAGCCGCTCGCCCTCGCCGAGCCTCCTCGCAGCCGCGAGCACGAGCATAAAGGCTACGTCTGCGGTCGTCTCGTCCAGGACGCCGGGCGTGTTGGTGACGACTACACCCCGCTCTCTGGCCGCCTCCACGTCTATGTTGTCGTAGCCGACCGCCATGTTGGCGATAACCCGAAGCCCGTCTCCGGCGGCGTCCATGACCTCGCTGTCCATCTTCTCGGTGGCCGTGGCCAGGATGCCGCTCGCGCCGCGGGCGGCCTCGAGGAGCTCGTCGCGGGTCGGCGGCCGCTCGTGCAGGACCCTCACGTCGAAGCCTTCGAGGAGGCCGAGACCGGCCTCGGGGATCTCACGCGTCACGAGGACCTTGCCGGCCACCTCCCTAGCTATCCTCCCTGAGGAGTTGCCTGAGCACGGTCTGCAGGATGCCGCCGTTGCGCAGGTACTCGACCTCGACCGGCGAGTCCACGCGCGCCTTGACCTTGAACTCTTTGGTCTCCCCCTCGTCGCCCGTAGCCCTGACGGTCAGCTCGGCGCCGGGCGACATCTCTGGAATACCAGAGATGTCGAGAGACTCCCTGCCGGTCAGACCCAGAGTGGCAGCGCTCTCGCCTTCCGCATACTGGAGGGGGAGGACGCCCATGCCGATCAGGTTCGAGCGGTGAATGCGCTCGAAGCTCTCGGCGATGACGGCCTTTATGCCGAGCAGGAACGATCCCTTGGCGGCCCAGTCGCGCGAGGAGCCGGACCCGTACTCCTTGCCCGCAAGCACCAGCAAGGGCACTCCTTCCTCCCCATACTCGACGCTCGCTTCGTAGATCGTCGTCTCCTCCCCGCCCGGGAGGTGGACGGTGTAGCCGCCTTCCTTCTCCACGAGCTGGTTCCTGAGACGTATGTTGCCGAAGGTGCCGCGCACCATCACCTCGTGGTTGCCGCGCCTGGAGCCATAGGAGTTGAAGTCGCGCGGGTCCACGCCCTTGCTTATGAGGTACTGCCCCGCGGGCATCTTCGAGGGGATCGCACCGGCCGGCGAGATGTGGTCCGTGGTGACAGAGTCGCCGACCTTGACGAGGACACGCGCCCCCCGTATATCCTCGAGGTCTTGGGCCTCGGGGCTCAGACCCTTGAAGAAGGAGGGTTCCTGGATGTAGGTGGAGTCAGGGTCCCACCCGTAGAGGGCTCCAGAGGGTACATCCACCTCGTTCCACTGTTCGTTGCCGGTGTAGACGTCCGCGTACTGGCGTTTGTAGATCTCCGGGTCCAAGGCGCCCTCGATCTCTTCGGCCACCTCGGCCTGCGAGGGCCAGATGTCCTTGAGGTAGACAGGCTCGCCGTCCTCCGCGTAACCGAGCGGATCGTTGGCGAGGTCAACGTCAACCGTTCCGGCCAGGGCGTAGGCGACGACGAGCGGCGGCGAGGCGAGGTAATTAGCCCGCACGTCGGGGTTTATGCGTCCCTCGAAGTTGCGGTTGCCCGAGAGGACCGAGGCGACAACGAGGTCGTTCGCGTTGACGGCCTCGCTTATAGCCTCGGGAAGCGGGCCGGAGTTCCCGATGCACGTCGTGCAACCGTAGCCCACCACGTCGAACCTCAGCTTCTCCAGGTAGTCCAGCAAGCCCGAGGTCTCCAGGTACTCGGTAACCACCTTCGAGCCGGGCGCGAGGCTCGTCTTGACGTGCGGCTGCACCGTGAGGCCCTTCTCGACCGCCTTCTTCGCCAGCAGCCCGGCCCCGATCATGACCGAAGGGTTCGAGGTGTTGGTGCAGCTCGTGATCGCCGCGATGACCGCCGAGCCGTGCCTGAGCTCCGCCTCCTCCCCGTCGAGCGTGACGGTGACGGACCCGGAGGGCACGGCCTCCGACTCATGGTACTCCGGCTCGCCGCCCGCGGTGGAGTCCGGCTGGCCCTCGCTGGTGGCGTCCGCCGCCCCGGACGGCGTGTCGCTCGCCGGAAAGGACTCGGTGTCGTCCGAGAGGTGGCCTTCACCGGTTGAGGCTGCGCCTCCCTCCTTGCCGTTCGTTTCGCTGTGCGAGCCACGAACCGGGATGTCCGGGTTCGGCGTGTCGCTGGCAGGGAAAGACTCCTCGTCGGCCTCGTCGTAGGGGTCCGTATGTCCGTTTTTCAACAACGGGTGGTCGGCTCCGACCATCTCGGAGAGCGCCTGCCTGAAGGCGGGCTTCACCTCGGCGAGGGCCAGGCGGTCCTGCGGACGCCGCGGCCCGGCGAGGCTCGACTCCACGGTCTCCATGTCCAGCTCCAGCGTCTCCGAGAAGCGCGGGTCCGGGGTCTCGTCCGTGCGCCAGAGCCCCTGCTCCCAGCAGTACGTCTCGACGAGGTCGGCGAGCTCTCGATCCCTGCCCGTACCCAGCAGATACTTCGTCGTCTCTGCGTCCACGGGGAAG
>DASTQK010000309.1:0-13706 GCA_035761765.1 Rubrobacteraceae bacterium | reverse complement strand
GTGGGTTCTCGAGCGTCGTGATCATCGTGCTCGGGGTCGCCAACCTGCTGGCCGACGGGTTCAGCATGGCGGTCAGCAACTACCAGAGCACCAAGAGCCAGCGCCAGGAGGTAGAGCAGGCGCGCCGCAGCGAGGAGCGCCAGGTGGAGGATATCCCCGAGGGCGAACGCGAGGAGGTGCGCCAGATTTTCGCGGCCAAGGGTTTCTCGGGCGAGACGCTCGATAAGATAGTCGAGACGATAACTAACGACGAGAGGCTCTGGGTGAACACGATGCTCACCGAGGAGCTGGGTCTGGAGCTGGAGGGGCCGGACCCACTGCGCGCCGCGCTCGCCACGGGCACCGCCTTTCTCATGGTCGGGCTCTTGCCCCTGATCCCGTTCCTGATCCCGATCTTCCCCGTCGACACGCGCTTTATGGCGAGCGCCGTGGCTGCGGGCTTCGCTTTCTTCGCCGTCGGGGCGGCGAAGGGCATCGTCCTCAACCGACCGGTCGTGCGCTCTGGCGTCGAGACCTTTCTGACGGGCGGCGGGGCCGCGCTTCTCGCCTTTCTCGTCGGGTCGTGGCTGCAGGCCGCCTTCGGATTTGCGTAGCGCGCCGGCGTCCCGATGAACGCTTGCTCGACCTGGGCGGATTTACATTGACCGGATTCCGCGAGCGGGCCATGCACCCGGGCGGATAGGGCAAGAGGGAGTCGGGATGAGTAGGGATTCTAGCCGCGCCCACTGGGGTATACAGCTTTATGCGGACGGGTCATAGTCGCGCGAGGTCGACGAGGCCAGGGAAGGAGTAAAGATGAGCACCAAGAGATCGAGCGGCTCGAGGGTAAACGAGTCGGCGCCACTTATCGTGCGCTTGGCGCAGGGCTCTCTCATGGCTGGTCACGGAGCCCAGAAGCTCTTCGGGTCCTTCGGGGGTCCAGGTTTGGAGGGGACGAGCGGCTTCATGGAGATGCTCGGTATGCGTCCCGGGCGCCCTTGGGCCTACCTGGCGGGCCTATCCGAGTTCGGTGGAGGGGTGCTCACGGCGCTGGGTCTGCTCAATCCCTTGGGTCCGCTCGGGATCATAGGTGCCATGTCGATGGCCACGAGGAAGGCCCACTGGGGCAAGCCCATCTGGGTGACCGAAGGCGGCGCCGAGCTGCCCCTGCTCAACATCGCGGTCTCCACGGCCCTCATGATCCGTGAACCCGACAGGTACTCGCTTGATCGGGTCCTGGGAATCCGCTTGCCGGCCTGGGTCGGGCCGTTAGGTCTCGTCGGGATCATACTCGCTGTGCTCTACGCCGAGCTCGAGGCCGACGAGGCGCCCGAGCAGGACGAGGCTAAGCAGGAAGAGGAGGGGGCTCAAGACGAGGCGCGCGAGGAGCTGGCCGGGCCGTAATCGCAGTTGGGGTATCTCTCACAATAGCCTTGGTGCGCCCGGTCCGGAGTTCCCTGCTCGTTTGTAGGGGGCTCCGGACCTTCTTCTGGCGAAGAGAGGCTCTACGCATACGCCCTACCGTCTGCGGTAGACGCGCACTTCCCACGGCTGGAGCGCAAGGTCCCGCATATCCTCCGTGGCGCCGACTGGGCAGTTAGCGAGGACGAGCTCGGCTCCTTGCCAGCGGTCGGCGTCTGGGACTTCGATGGTGCCGGGCTCTCCGGAGAAGTTGGCGAGGACGAGCAGCTCGGTGGTGCCGTAGCGTCGGGTGAATGCGTAGACTTGGTCGTGGTGGACGAGCAGCATGTGGAAGTCGCCGTGCGCGACGGCGGGCTCGGTGCGGCGCAGCTCGATCAGCCGCCTGTAGTGGTGGAACACCGAGTCCTCGTCTGCGATCTCGGCTCGCGCGTTGATCTCCTTGTAGTTGGGGTTGACCGCCATCCAAGGCGTGCCGGTGGTAAAGCCGGCGTTTTCGGTGTTGTCCCATTGCATCGGAGTACGGGCATTGTCGCGGCTGCGGATGCGGAGCGCGGCCAAGACGCTCTCGGGTTCAGCGCCCGTGCCAACGGCCTCAGCGTAGTGGTTGAGCGCCTGGATGTCGTGGAAGTCGTCGATCGAGGCGAAGGGCGCGTTGGTCATGCCGAGCTCCTCACCCTGGTAGACATAGGGGGTCCCGCGGTGCAGATGCAGCACGGTAACGAGCATCTTCGCGGAGCGCACGCGGTGCTCTCCATCATCGCCGAAGCGCGAGACGACGCGTGGCTGGTCGTGGTTGTTCCAGTACAGGCTGTTCCAGCCAACCTCGGCCAGGCCGGCCTGCCAGCGCCCGAGGACTGCCTTGAGGTCGCGCAGGCGCAGCGGATGAAGGTCCCACCGAGTTTCGCCGTGATCAACCTGGACGTGCTCGAACTGGAAGACCATGTCGAGCTCGCGGCGGGCGGGGTCGGTGTAGAGCTTGGCCTCCTCGACCGTGACGCCGGGCATCTCGCCGACGGTGATCAGACCTTCGCGCCCGGCGAACACTTCGCGGTGCATCTCTTGCAGGAACTCGTGGATGCGCGGCCCGTCAACGCAGTGCGGAGTGCCGTCGCCGTAGAGGCTGCCGTCGCGCACGTGGCCGTCTGGCAGCCTAGTATCCTTGGAGATGAAGTTGATGACGTCCATGCGGAAGCCGTCGATGCCGCGGTCCAGCCACCAGCGCATCATCGAGTAGACCGCCTGACGGACCTCGGGGTTCTCCCAGTTGAGGTCGGGCTGCTTGCGCGAGAACAGGTGCAGATAGTACTCGCCTGTTTTGTCGTCAAGCTCCCACGCCGGCCCGGAGAACACCGAGCCCCAGTTGTTCGGCTCGGCGCCCGGGTCGCCCGCGTTCATGCCCTCGCGTGCGGGCCGCCACCAGTACCAGTCGCGCTTTGGATTGTCCTTCGAGGCGCGCGACTCGATGAACCACGGGTGCTCATCTGAGGTGTGGTTGACGACGAGGTCCATCACCAGCTTCATACCGCGCTCGTGGATGGCTGCCAGCAGTGCTTCGAACTGCTCGAGCGACCCAAAGGTTGGATCGATGTCTTGATAGTCGCTGATGTCGTAGCCGGCATCGTCCTGCGGCGACGGGTAGATCGGAGAGAGCCACAACACGTCTACCCCCAAGGCCGCGAGGTAGTCCAGCCGGGAGCTGATCCCGGCGAGATCGCCGATCCCGTCTCCGTCGCCATCCGCGAAGCTGCGCGGCCAGATCTGGTAGACGACGCTCTCTTTCCACCACTGATGCTCCATCGTGACTACTATCCCTCCTGCAGAAATGGGTTTGCAGAGGCGGGGTTCAGCGCGTAACCTCCCGTTGGTGCCTGGTCCGAGTGCCTCTCATGTTCGGAGTATCTCAGCGTTCGCTTCGTTTATCATGGGTAGTTACCATCTGGTTGACGCGGGTTACACTGCGCGGTAAGGACGCTAATAAGATGCTGGTGAGCGTCGCTTTGCCTAGTGGCTCGGCGCCTGCGTCCCGAGGGGCACGAGTGAAGGAGGAGAAAGCGTCATGTACGCCCGAGTGAGTAAGTTGGAAGGCTCCCCCGAACAAGTGGACGAACTAGAGCGCATCGCTGCCGAGTGGATAGCGCCGTCGCTCACCCAGATGGAAGGTTTCCGCGGCATCCTCGCCCTCGCCAGCCGCCGGAGCGGCGAGGTGCAGCTGGTGACCCTGTGGGAGAGCGAAGAGGCCCTGCGCCAAAGCGAGGAGGATGCGGATCAACTGCGCGACGTCACCGCTCAGGCCGTCGACGGAGAGATATCGGGGGTGGAGAGGTACGAGGTCGTTCTCAAGCACACCTTCTAAAGACTGCCGCGTCACCGCGCCGCCGCAGGAGGACGATAGAGAGATGCGCCCCCGACCTGTCGGTGCCGACGAACTCGACCTCTCCGTCGAGGCCACCGGTTCCTCCGACCACCGTAAAGTGATCAGGCGATACCTGCAGAGCATGTTCGCCACTGGCGCGATGCGCCCGGGGTGGTGCTTCGTTGCCCAGGCGGAAGATCTTCATTCTCGACGCTCCTCTATCCTCTAGCTGAGTCGGAGCTCGGTGCCCGTGAGTAGGGTGTTCTAACTAGGGCGTGCTAATGTCGGGCTTCGATCTTGCACTTCTCGAGGAGCGCAATGGCCTTCTTATATAGCTCCTCCTCGCTTCGGGCGTACTCGCTAGCCCCGAAGCCTTTGCTGATGCTGCTACTACTGTTGTTATGGGTTCTCTGCATCGCCATGAGGTTGCTCCCTAACCACCAATCGTGCTCGCCTAGAAAGAGGCTACACCTTGGAGCTCGCCTGTAGGTTACAGGAGTGCAACACCCCGGTAAGAATTCGGTAACGCGAGATAAGGCCTATGAGGAGTGTGGGAGGGCCAACCGTTTGCTTTGGAGTGCCCGCCGGCCTGGTGGCGTGGGATGGTCGGTGGATGAAGGTGCTCCCGCAAGCACGAGGCAGGGCACGCATAGGCGGCTCAGCGGACGGATCGTGTAGTAAGAGTGGGGCTTTAGGAGACCGGTAGACATGAGCGGAGACGCCGAAAGAGCCTAAGCGGTAGAGCGAGAGTTACTGGTACGGACCGTATCCAGATGGTATTGGCCACGAGAAAGAGCAGCCCTTCTGGCTCTGACCTGGCCTCTATCCTAAAAGGCTAGATTCGTCTTCGCGCCATTCGTGCCCACAGGAGCGACACCGCCAGTCAGACGATTCCTCAAATGCCATGAGACCGCCAAGCTCGTAATCTATTCCCGTACGCTCGAGGTCTTGAAGATACTCTGGGTCAGGTGTCCCGCGCACAATTCGTGTGGCAGGCTCTCCGCACCTGGGGCAGTGTGTTGTTCTCTCCTGCACGAGCGCTACCATGATACGAAGAAATGGCACCCGGCCACAAGCTTTCAGCCTGGGCAGCTTCCGTACGGTAGCGCCTACACCGTGCCATGATCCCCGACGTGTCCCCTTGCACGCCAGCCTGCCGTCGATGCTGGGCTTGCCCCAGGTGAGATGCTTTCAGAGAGCGACACCGCTATTCCACGTCGGATGTGGGCATCTTCGCGGTACTGGGCGGACTCCGTAACGGTAAACTCGTAATGAGCCTCTAGGTTAGCGGTTCGAGTCCGTGTGCCCGCACGTAAGGCTGTCCTCCGCCATTCGTCTGTAGCATAGACGGTTCCATTGGCGAGACCTCCTGAGGGTGCGAAGGATTACTTCGCTGACCTCTGAGCTTCTCCGGTCTGTGCCACGGTGTGACACCGTGGACTTCAACTACGAGAGTGCTCTATCTCAGGCCAACCTGCTCATCGGTCCCCACCTCCTCGAAGGTGCTTGCCGACGCCAGTGGTTGTACCCGATGGTGCATGTGCCAAACCTCCTGCAAATCGCCTTCACGATACGTGACCTCTCGGGCCCGGTCGCCCGAAAACAGCCTCGCAGCGATCCTTCCGTGAAGCTCGCGCTTTTGACCTGGTGACTTCCGCGGTTGCTCGTAAGGTGCCCCCGGTGTGTCCAGAACCAGTTCAGAGGCGTGGGAAGCCTCCCACCGCGCATGCCGTCTGGCACGGGACACGGTAAATCGTACGCGCGCTCGCGGCACACGCGTGACGGTTTGACAAAGGGTCGATCGGGGTATCCGGACATCGCGTCGCCCGGTCTGGGTTGCGGTAACTACGGTCTACAAAGGAGTTGAATGACTTTGAACGCGATTCCCAACATCACTCTCAACGACGGCAACTCTATCCCGCAGCTCGGCTTCGGAGTCTTCCAGATCGAGCCCAACGACACCGCTAAGGCGGTGGGCGAGGCCCTAGA
This sequence comes from Rubrobacteraceae bacterium, assembly GCA_035761765.1. Classification (GTDB taxonomy): domain Bacteria; phylum Actinomycetota; class Rubrobacteria; order Rubrobacterales; family Rubrobacteraceae; genus JALYGY01. The sequence continues at coordinate 7,963 of DASTQK010000309.1, read as the reverse complement.
GATCGGCTACCGGCATATAGACACGGCGCAGATGTACGGCAACGAGAAGGAGGTCGGTGAGGCCATACGCGTCTCCGGGCTCGACCGCGGCGATGTCTTCGTCACCAGCAAGCTCAGCAACGCCTTCCACGAGCCGGAAGATGCCCGCAGGGCGTTCGAGGGGACGCTCTCGGACCTCGGCTTCGACTACGTGGATCTGTTCCTCATCCACTGGCCGTTGCCCACCCTCTACGACGGCGACTTCGTGTCTACCTGGAAGACGCTCGAGGAATTCCATAGCGACGGCCGCGCCCGCTCGATAGGAGTGTCGAACTTCCAGGTCGAGCACCTGCAGAGGCTGGCCGCAGAGACCGATACCGTACCGGCGGTGAACCAGATAGAGGTGCACCCCTACCTCACTAACGAGGCGGTGCGCTTCTACGGCAAGGAGCACGGGATCGCCACCGAGGCGTGGTCCCCCATAGCGCAGGGCGCAGTGCTCGACGATCCCACCATCACCGAGATCGCAGATCGGGTAGGCAGGACGCCGGCCCAGATCGTCTTGCGGTGGCATCTCCAGCGCGGCGACATCGTGTTCCCCAAGTCGGTTGCGCCGTCTCGCATGAAGGAGAACTTCGAGCTGTTCGACTTCGAGCTCGACTCCGACGACATGGACGCGATCGCCGCGCTCGATCGGAGCGAGGAGGGGCGCATCGGTCCGCACCCGGACAGGTTCGACTACGTTCCGGGCTAACCTCGAAGCGACCCGCCCCTGCCACAAAGCGTGCCGCGCGCCAAGCGACTTGCCAAGTTTGATGGACTTGCCATGCCTCTTGTGCATCGGAGCGTTTTGAAAGAAAGGCTCTGAGCCCCAGCGCGAAGCCCTTACTCTCTATTCTGGACAGGTACGCCAGGATTGGCGCTCTCTACGCTCTAGGTTGGTCCCCTCATGATTTCAGGGACGTCGTCCGCGACGCTCGCGTTTTGCTTGCCCATGCTCGGCATCCGGTGCGAGTAGCGGTCGAGGGTTAGCGGTATGGAGGCGTGCCCGAGAAGTTGCTGGACGGGTGCAGCAAGGGGGTGACTGGACTCCATGCGGTTCGTGTCTGAAAATGGAAGTGCAGACGGGAAAGGGGTTGAAGAGTTGGAGACACGCTCACCTGACTTCGTGCGAGCTGCTCGATTCGACGATGTACGCGCGGCCGGTCGCATGTCCATTCGGATTGGAGGTCGTCCGCTCGCGCTCTTTTTTTACGAGGGCAAGGTCTTCGCCGTGGACAATCGCTGCCCCCATATGGGGTTCCCTTTACATCGGGGGACCGTCCGGGACGGTATTCTGACCTGCCACTGGCATCACGCCCGCTTCGACCTGGAGAGCGGCGGAACCTTCGACCAGTTCGCCGACGAGGCGCGCGTCTTCCCAGTTGAGGTCAGGGACGGCGAGGTGTGGGTGGACCTCGCGCCGCTAGAGAACCGGCTCGCCCACCAGCGCCAACGCCTGCTCGACGGGCTGGAGCGAAACATCTCGCTGGTTCTGGCCAAATCAGTGATCGGGCTGCTTGATGACGGGGAGGAACCCGCCGAACCGTTTCGCAAGGGCCTTGGCTTTGGCACGCGCTACCGTCGGGCGGGGTGGGGTCAGGGGCTGACCATGCACACCTGCATGATTAACCTCTTGACTAATCTCGCTCCCGAGGATCGCCCGCGGGCCCTCTTCCATGGGCTCTCGGCCGTCGCCCGCGACGCTTCCGGGGAGCCGCCGCGGTTCATCGTCCGTCCGTTGCCGGGTGTGAAGCCGGATGTGGCGACGCTCAAGCTCTGGTTCCGGCGCTTCGTCGAGGTGCGCGACTCGGAAGGGGCCGAGCGCTGCATCGTCACGGCGGTGCGCTCCGGGGCGGATCACGCCCAGATGGCGGACATGCTCTTCGCTGCTGCTACGGACCACCGCTACCTGGATGTCGGGCATGTCCTGGACTTCACGAACAAGGCCTTCGAAGCACTCGACGTCGCCGGCTGGTCGTATGCGGATCTTGTCCTCTCTAGTCTGGCGCGAGGGTTCGCAGCTGCTACGCGCATGGAAGAGTCCAACTCCTGGCGCAACCCCCTGGATCTGATAGAGATCCTCGGAGAGGCTTTTGAAGAGTTGCCGGACGCGCTGAAGAGGGGTCGGAGACGACGTGGAAGGTGGGAGGGCCTGGAGGAGCTTGCTGCTGTGCTGCTGGACGAGGATCCGGGCAACATCTCCGATGCGCTGCTCGAGGCGCTGCGAGAGGGCGCCTCCGAAGAAGGGCTGGCCGGGGCCGTTGCATACGCAGCAGCTCTGCGCATCGCCCGATTCCCGACGACCAACGAGTTCGGCGATTGGGACACCGCGCTTCATACCTTCACCTTCGCCAGCGCTGTACAGCAGGGTCTACGCCGGACCCCTTCGCCAGAGCTGCTGCGAGGTGTTTTCGACGCGGCGATGAGCGTCCACCTCGACCGCTTCCTAAACGTCCCGCCCGCACGCCTGCCGGAGCCCGAAGGTCTTCAGGCGGCCCCGGAAGAGCTTCTGATTGGACTCGCGGAGCTGCTAGATGAACGGCAGCAGGTAGACGCGGCGGGGGAGCTGGTGGCCCGCTACCTTCACGGCGGCGGAGACGCCGACCGACTGCTGGCCGTGATGGGTCGCTTGCTCCTGAGGGAGGACCGCGACTTCCACACCATACAGGCGATCGAAGCCGCTTTTCGTCAGCACGCCCTGTTGCGCGGCTCCAAGGCTGGTGCGCGCGTGCTGGTAGCGGCCATGCGTTACCTGGCCGCTCACTCCCCTACAATGCGCTCCCAAGGACAGACCTACGATATCGCCCGCCGCCTCTCTCGCGGTGAGATCATCCACGAAGAACGAGCTTTGTAGACTCGTCAGAGATGACTTCACACGTTCATCTCGTCGGCTACGGCTCCTCCGCGGCAAGGGAGTTGATGGCGTTTTGTGGAAAGGAGAAGGGGTAGTGTGATTGCGAACATAGGTCGCGACGAGCTGCGGGCGAAGATGGATAGGAAAGACGCTTTCACCCTCCTCGAAGTGCTTGCCCCCAAGTTCTACCGGCACTCTCACCTGCCCGGAGCGTTGAACCTTCCGCCCGGCAAGGTCGCCGAGATGGCGCACGAGTTGCTCCCCGACAAGGAGGCCGAGATAGTGCTCTACTGCTGGGATGCGGCGTGACCCACATCACTGCAGGCCGCCCGTGAGCTGGCGTCCATGGGCTACACAAGATTGCGGGAGTACGCCGAGGGCAAGAAAGCGTGGATGGAGGCCGGGCTACCCGTGGAGGGCAGAAGCTCACGGCCCCGACAGCGAAGTCGGAAAGAGCTCGGAAGCCGAGGTCAAGAATTCTCCGGTCCTGGTGAACCCTGAGAACCGTCAGCGCTCGGGGCTACGTAATGCTACTCCGTTGCGGCGCGTTCATCTCTGCCAGGTACTGGTGAACGAAGCGTACTGCCATCGAGCCCTCTCCTACGGCCGAAGCCACCCGCTTGACCGACCCGCTGCGCACATCGCCCACGGCGAAGATGCCGGGCTGACTGCTCTCGAGCATAAACGGCTCGCGCGATAACCCACTCCAGGTTTGCGAGTCGAGCGCAGAACGGTCCAGCGCCCTCCCCGTTGGCACAAAGCCGCGTTCGTCGAGCGCGACGGTGCCTTTGAGCCAATCGGTGTTGGCCTCGGCCCCGATAAAGACGAAGAGTGCTCTTGCCTCTAGGGTGCGGCGCTCCCCAGAGCGGTTGTCCTCGACGACGACCCCCTCTAGCGCCCCGTCTCCCATCAGCTCACGCACCCCGCAGTGGACGAGAAGCTCGATGTTCGCGGTCCGCTCGATCCGGTCGATCAGGTACCTCGACATACTCTTTCCCAGATCGCCGCCGCGGATGAGGAGGTTGACCTTCGCTACCCTCTCCGCGAGGAACGCCGCTGCCTGGCCTGCCGAGTTGCCACCGCCCACCACCGCCACCTCGTTGCCCCGACACATCTGTGCTTCGGCCTCGGTAGCGGCGTAGTGGACGCTCACTCCCTCGAATCGCTCCAGGCGCGGGATGTTCAGCCTGCGGTAGCGAGCGCCGGTGGCCACGATCACGCTGCGCCCCGCGACCTCACCGCCCTCCGAGAGGATTACCCTGAAGTGGTCGTTCTCCCTCCTCAAGCCGACCGCTTCTTGAGGCACGGTGGTCCGGGCGCCGAACTTGTCGGCTTGCACCAGAGCGCGGCTGGCAAGCTCCGCTCCGGAGAGGCCTGCGGGGAAGCCTAGATAGTTCTCTATCCGTGATGACGTACCTGCCTGACCTCCCAGGGCCACCGCTTCCAGGCTGAGGGTAGCAAGGCCCTCCGATGCCCCGTACACGGCAGCGGCGAGCCCCGCCGGTCCGGCACCGACCACGATGATCTCATACATTTGTTCCCGGGAGGTGTCCACGTCGAGGCCTATGGTCCTCGCAAGCTCGGCGTTCGAGGGATTCTTCAGCACCTTTTCGCCAAGCCAGATCGCGACCGGCGTCTCCTGTGGCTGCACGCCGAACCTTCCGAGCAGAGCTTCGGCTCCCGCGTCTTCTTCCAGTTCGATCCAGCGGTGGGGCAGCCGGTTGCGGACGGCGAACTCCCTGAGGCGCAGAGCGTCCTTGGACCAGCGAGAGCCCACTATCCTTAGGCCCGTGCCGACCCGCATGAGGACCGAACGCCTGGCGAGGAAGGCCTTCAGGATGATGTCGGAGAGGGTAGGCTCATCGGTTATGATCGCCTTTAGCTTGTCAGGAGGGATGGCGAGCACCTCTCCGCCTTCGCGCATTACGGCGGAGAGGTAGACCGACTGGCCGGTGAGCATGTTCATCTCGCCCAGGAAGCGGCGCGCACCGTGGACGGCTATCGTCCGTGCCTCTCCCTCGAATTTGTCGACGATCTCTACCTCGCCTTCGAGGATGACGATGAAGTCGTAGGAGCGGTCGCCTTCCCTGAAGAGGACCTGCCCGGCCTCGACCTTCCTTGCCTCTCCGTAGCGCATCAGGAACGCGATCTGATCATCTGCCAGTGCAGGAAAGGCTGAACTCTGGATGGCTCGGTCGACCATATGGCCTCTATTCTAACCGCAGGTGCCTTCGCCATTTCATCAACGGTTGTGGCATAGAATTGCCCCGCGCCGTGTCTGCCAGCGCGCCATACCTGGCCACTCCTCTTACCGCCTCCTCGCGTTCTTTACGGGCGAGGCTAGCAGCAAGGGTCTATCAGACACACCCTGCACATAGCTGTGGCTCCCTTCACTGTGCGCATGCGCGCCCAGGCGCGGTTGCGAAGAGATTAATACAATACACACAAGCAGACTGGCGTCAAAGTGGAGAGACTGGTTATGGCCGAGAATCCGGGCAACGGTGTACTCCTGGTTGGAATCGAAGATCTACGGCACTGCCTGACAGCGGCCTTTGCGCGGCTCGAGCTGCAGCGTGAGGATGCCGAGCAGGTTGCCGAGGTCTTGCTGGACTCAGAAATGCGCGGTCACGAGAGCCATGGCGTCCACCTGCTTGGCTTTCTGGCCGATGCGTACCGCGGTGGCGGCATGAACCCGAGGCCCCGCATCCGGGTGCTGCGGGAGACGGAGGGAGCGCTGCTCCTCGATGGGGATCACAGCCACGTGGTCGGGGTGGTGCGAGCGATGCGCTGGTGTATCGAGCGCGCCCGCGAGCTCAAGGGCATGGCGGTAGCCGGCATCCGCAACTCTCAGCCCATCGTCCCCGGTTTCTACGCTCGGATGGCAGCCGAGGCCGGGCTGATCGGCTTTGCCTGCGCCAACGGTATCCCTAGGGTCGCCCCGCCCGGCGGCCGCACGCCGACCCTCGGCACCAACCCTCTCGCCTACGCCATCCCGGCCGGCCGCCACCCACCGGTAGTGCTCGACGTGGCCACGACCACCGGTGCGGCGTTCAAGGTCCGGCTCGCGGCGCAGCGCAACCGTCCGATGCCCGAGGGCATGATCCTGGACCGCGAGGGTCGCCCGACCACCGACCCGAACGAGTTCGTCTGGGGTGGGTTCATGGCACCGCTCGGTTCCCCGGCGGCGCCCCACAAGGGCTTCGGCTTGGCGCTGGTCATCGACGCCCTGACCGGCGTCTTGACCGGAGCTGACTTCGCCCGCGACTTTCCTACCGAGCCCGCGACGGCCGGCAACGCCACCGTCTGGGCGCTCGACATGGAGGCGTTCATGGCGCGCGAGGAGTTCCTCGCTCGGATGGAGGCTCAGATCGACCAGGTCAAGGCCGGCGAGCGGCTAGCAGGCGTTGATGAACTGTTAGTTCCGGGCGAACGTGGACACCGCCGCTATCACGAGCTGCGTGCTCGGGGTACGGTCCCGCTCCCGCGGGCGACCTGGGAAGGGCTCACGAAGGCTTGTTCATCCCTGTCTATCTCACCGCCGTCCGTGCGGCTGAGCCGCAGCGGATAAGACCTGCGGTACCGTGAACCCGAGACGCTTCGGTGGGCGTGTATGGAGAGGAGGCGGTAAGTCATGTCCAAGATACGAGCTCTGGTAAAGGATGCCCTCTCGGAAGCCCCGGGAAGCCCAGGTATCATCAGGCACCTGGCTTTCCAGGGGCAAGGGTTTGTGGTAGTTCGCTCGCGCGTTGAACCAAGCGTAATCTCTGGTTGGCATCACCACGGCGACTACGATATCTACGGATACATCGTCTCGGGAACTGCTCGCTTCGAGAATGGTCCCGGTGGGGGGGATGCCGTCTCATACCGACTCCGGTTATATACTTCCAAGCATGAAAGCTGAGTCGAGTTCGGAAGAACCTCTGTCACCCCAGCAGTTGAAAGATCGTTACCGCGGTGCACGCGACCCTGTCTTGCGCGCCCACCTCCACATTGTCTGGCAGCTTGGTGAGGGCAAGCCTCTCTCGGAGGTGGCCGAACTGGCCGGCTACTCCACCAAGTGGGTTAGAGAGATCGCCCGGCGTTACGAAGAGCAAGGCGTTGAGGGCCTGGGCGACCGCCGGCATAGAAATCCGGGTGCTGCCAACAGAGCACTTCTCTCTGAGGAGCAGCAGCACGAGCTTAAGCAGGCGCTCCTTGAGCCTCCTGCTGAAGGCGGGATGTGGAGCTCTTCGAAAGTGGCCAGGTGGATCGAGCGACGTACCGGCAGGCGGGGAGTGCGAGCGCAGCGGGGCTGGGAATACCTGCGGAAGTTGGGTAATACGCCGCAGGTTCCTAGGCCTTCCAACGCCGAGGCGGACAAAGAGGAGCAGGAGGCTTTCAAAAAAAGTTACCCGAGCGGCTGAAGGAGCTTCGAGAAGCCTACCCCCACTCACGGGTAGAGCTGTGGGCCGAGGATGAGATGAGGTTGGGTCTCAAACCGCTTATCAGAAGGGTGTGGGCTCCCAAAGGTAAGAGACCGGTGGCGAAGGTCAAGAGGCGCTACGAATGGCTTTATGTCTACGCCTTCGTGCGTCCCACTACCGGAGAGGTCCACTGGCTGATCCTGCCGAAGGTTAACGTGGAGGTTTTCTCGATAGCGCTAAAGCACTTTGCACAAGAGATCGGTGCTTCAAAAGAGAGGCGCATTTTGCTGGTGCTCGATCAAGCGGGATGGCACACGGGCAAGGAGGTAGAGGTGCCGGAGGGTATCCACCTTGAGTTTCTGCCCTCCCATTCCCCCGAGCTCCAACCGACCGAACGCCTATGGCCTCTGACCAACGAAGCGATAGCCAACCGCCTCTTTGAGAGCCTGGACGAGCTCGAAGACGTTCTCATAGAGCGTTGCGTGGCTTTGTGCGAGCAAGCCGAGACTATTCGAAGCCATACCAACTACCACTGGTGGCCGGATGCAGCGTAACAACAGGAAGTGTTCATCCGGAAAGCGTATCAGACCGCGTGGAACGGAGAGCTATCGGGGGTGCGCAGGAGACGAACGGTCCCAGACCTTTTCCAGTTCCAGGTCGGTCACCACTTCCTCCAGCAGCGCCG
>DASTQK010000308.1:0-2638 GCA_035761765.1 Rubrobacteraceae bacterium | reverse complement strand
GACCCGGTGGTCTGGGACCGGGCGCGAGCTCTGGAGCTCTTCGGCTTCGATTACAAGATAGAGGTCTACACGCCGGCGGCCCGCCGCCGGTACGGGTACTACTCCCTGCCCATAGTTCACCACGGCGCTCTGGTGGGCAGGCTCGACGCGAAGGCTCACCGTAAACAGGGGCTCTTCGAGGTCAGGGCGCTGCACCTCGAGCCGGGTGTATCGGTGACCGAAGACCTCGTCTTTGGGCTCGGCGGCGCGTTGCGCGGGTGCGCCGGGTGGCACGGCACACCGGAGGTCGTGGTTCGGAGGTCTGATCCCCCGTCGCTGGTCGAGCCGCTCCACGTCGCTATAGAAGCGGGCGCCGGCTCCCGGAACCTGGGGGGGCCTTGACCGCGCAGGCAGCCGCGGAAATGGTCAATTTTGATGATGTGTTGGTCTCATCCGTCGGTTAAGGTACTCTGTTGCGTATTCAGAGCGGTAAGGAGGCGAGGACATGCAGGTGTACGCCGCGGGTTATGGTCTCCGGTTTCTCCTTTTCCGGTGTGAGGGCGAGCGAGAAAGGGGTGATTAGCCCGCATGGCGACAGATGAGCATGGCAAGAATCGCGCCCACGGTCCGTCTCGGACGGAATATCCCGAGTCGGATGCGTCCAAGCCGGTGATCTTCGCCGTCGACGCCGGGGCCGAGTCCTTCCCCAGGATCGAATACGGGCTCCGCAGGCGCTACGGTATCGAGTACCGGGTGATCTGCGAGACGTCGGCGATGTGGGGTATGAAAAGGCTCAGGGACTTGAAGGCGGCCGGCGAGGAGGTGGCCCTCATCCTCGCCGACCAGTGGATGCCCGACATCGCCGGCGACGAGTTCCTCGCCCGCGCCGGCCAGCTCTTCCCCACCGCCAAACGCGCGGTGCTCGTCGAGTGGGGCGATAGGACGACCCAGGAACCGGTTCTCAGGGCGATGACCCTCGGCCACATCGACTACTACGTCAACAAACCCGAGCGTCCGGGCGACGAGTACTTTCACAGGATGATCGCGGAGTTCATCTACGACTGGGCCAAAGCCCACCGTCCCGTGTTCGCGGAGATCCGCCTGGTCGGCGAGCAGTGGTCTGCGCGCTCGCACGAGCTCAGGGATATTCTCAACCGCAACGGCATCTTGCACGAGTTCCACGCCGCAGACACGGAGGCGGGCCAGAGCCTCCTCGCGCAGTTTGACAAGGACTCAGCCCGGTTGCCCGTGGTGATCCTCTACGATGGGCAGGTGCTCGAAGATCCCTCCAACGCCGATCTCGTCGACGCGTTCGGCGTCAACCGCGAGCTGGATCGGCGAAACTTCGATCTGGTGATCGTGGGGGCGGGACCGGCGGGGCTCGCGGCGGCTGTCTACGGCGCCTCTGAAGGATTGAGCACCCTTATCCTGGAAAGGGAGGCTATAGGCGGCCAGGCGGGCACCAGCTCGCTTATCCGCAACTACCTCGGGTTCCCATGGGGTATAGGGGGCGCAGAGCTCGCCAAGCGGGCCACGGAGCAGGCGTGGTGGTTCGGCGCCGTCTTCCGCTTCATGCGCGACGCCACCTCTCTGCAAGCCAAAGGGAGAGAGCTGAGCGTTGCCCTCTCCGATGGGACGGAGGTAACGGGCAGAGCCGTGGTCCTGGCCACCGGGGTCTCCTACCGGCGTCTGGGCGTAGCGAGCCTGGAGGGACTTGTGGGTGCAGGGGTGTTCTACGGGGCGGCCGTGACGGAGGCCAAAGCGATGACGGGGCAGGAGGTCTACGTGGTCGGCGGCGCCAACTCCGCGGGTCAAGCCGCTGCGCACCTCGCGGAATACGCCTCGCATGTGACGATGGTGGTGCGCGGTCGCTCACTTACCACCAGCATGTCCGACTACCTCATAAAGGAGATCGGGGCGGCGCAGAACATCGACGTTCGTTTCGGCACTCGCGTGGTCGACGGCGGCGGGGAAGGGAGGTTGGAATACCTCGTCCTGAAGGACCTGGACTCCGGGCGCACCGAGACGGTTGCGGCTGCGGCGCTGTTCATACTCATCGGCGCGGAGCCCCATACGGAGTGGCTGCCCAAGGAGATCGTACGCGACCAGCGAGGCTACGTAGTCACGGGCCCGGATCTCCTGCAGGACGGTGGACCTCCACGAGGCTGGCCTCTCGGGCGCCTTCCGCTGCCCATGGAGACGAGCGTTCCGGGGGTCTTCGCGGCCGGAGACGTCAGGTACGGGTCGGTCAAGAGGGTGGCATCGGCCGTAGGAGCGGGCGCCATCACCATCCAGTCGGTGCACGAGCACTTCGTCAAAGCCAAGCTGGGTCTCGATAACCTGGAACCTGTCGCGCAAACTAACGCTGCGGGGCCGGAGAAGACCCGAAGATCGACTAGAGCGAAGTGAAAGAAAGGTATGGATTCGATGGCGCAGGTGATCGGGCAGTCCTGCTCACCACCGGGCAAACGAACGCCCTACGCGCGGGTGCCGGCAGGCCGGAGGGGGAAGTGAGCGTGCACCGCAGTTCCCGCGCCAGGGGAGCTCACCACGGTGAGCGTGCCCCCAAGCCTCTGCGCTCGCTCACGCATCGAGCGCAGCCCAAGGTGCCCAGGAAACTCACCGCTTGTGTCAAAGCCTATGCCATCGTCTGAGACCT
>DASTQK010000307.1:0-11649 GCA_035761765.1 Rubrobacteraceae bacterium | reverse complement strand
CGCTACTACGGCCAGAGCGCAGGAGGGGTGGCGACGGCGCTGGAGGGCGTGGAGATCCCGGACCCCTGGGACATCGAGGGTACCCTCGCGAAGAACGAACAACTGCCCCCGACCGCGCGCGCCGCCCTCGACGCCGCGCTCCACGACCTCGCCGCCAGGAGGCTCGGCGTCCCCCTCTACAGGCTCCTGGGCCTCGCCCGTCCCGAGCCCACGAGCGCCTACACTCTAGCGATAGCGGAGCCGCAGACCACCGTCGAGGAAGCGAAGAGGCTCTCTTCCTTCCCGATCCTCAAGATGAAGGTGGGAGGATGGAGGGACGTCGAGACGGTGCGGGCGGTGGCCGCCTTTTCGGAGGCGGAGCTCTGGGTGGACGCGAACGAGGCCTTCTCGCCTGAGGAGGCCCCGGATGTGGCGGCGGAGCTAAAGAGCCTCGGGGTGCGCGTGATCGAGCAGCCCGTTCCGGCCTCCGCAGGGCCGGAGGCCCTACGAAGAACGACCGAGGCCGCCCACCCCGTGCCGGTCGTCGCCGACGAGAGCGCCATAGTCGCGAGCGACGTGCCCGGCCTAGCTGGTTGTGTGAGCGGGGTGAACGTCAAGCTCGCCAAGTGCGGGGGGGTACGGGGGGCGCTGGCCATGATCCACACAGCCCGCGCATTGGGGATGACCGTGATGCTCGGGTGCATGGTCGAGACCTCGCTCGGGATCTCCGCTGCGGCCCACATCTCCGGCCTCGTGGACCTCGTGGACCTCGACGGTGCGATGCTCCTCGCCGACGACCCCTTCGACGGCATAGGTTATGAGGGGGGACGCCTCATCTTCTCCGGAGAACCGGGCCTCGGGGTGCGGCCGCGGTGATACGAGTACCTGAGCGCCGGTACGCGATCCTGGCCGAAGGCTGGTTCGCCAACCGCCACGCCAAGACAGCGCACGGCCTCATCCGTTACGGCAAAGACGAGGTCGTAGCCGTGATCGACTCGACGCTCGCGGGCCGCAGCGTACTCGATGTCATGCCCGAGCTCGGGCGCGACGCCCCGATAGTCGGCTCTCTGGAGGAGGCGCCCTCCCCGACCTCCGTCCTGGTCGGGCTAGCCCCGGCCGGCGGGCGGTTGCCCGAGGAATGGATGCAGACGCTGCGTAAGGCGGCAGACGCGGGACTCGAGATCGTGAGCGGCTTGCACCAGCGCTTCGCCCAGGAGTTTCCCGGTGGGAAGGTCTGGGACGTGCGTGAGCCGCCGCGGGACCTACCCCTCTTCTCCGGTGAGGGGTTTGGAGTCCAGCCAAAGGTCGCGCTCACGGTCGGTACGGACACCGCCATAGGCAAGATGACCGCGACGCTCGAGATAGAGCGGGCGGCGAGAGAGGCGGGTGTAAGGGGCGAGTTTGTCGCCACGGGGCAGACGGGCATCATCATCGCCGGCTGGGGCATCTGCGTCGACGCCGTGGTCGCGGACTTTATCGCCGGCGCTTCGGAGCAGCTCGTGCTCGAGGCTGCCGGCAGGGGGGCGGACCTGATCCTGGTCGAAGGCCAGGGCTCCCTTGGCCACCCGGCCTACTCGGGTGTAACCCTCGGCCTACTGCACGGCTCTTGTCCGGACTGCCTGATCCTCTGCGTCGCTCCCCAGGACGAAGAGGTCTTTGCCGGCGTCCCGCGCCCCGCCGCCGCGCGTGCCGCTCGCCTCTACGAGGAGGTCGCATCACTCGTCAAGCCCGCGCCGGTAGTCGCCGTGAGCGCCAACACGAGGGGTCTTGACGGCGCCGCGGCCAGGGAGTTCATGGCAGCGATCGCCGACGAGACGGGCCTGCCGGCCGTAGACCCTTTCCGGGGCTCGTCGGGCCCGATTCTCGAGGCCGTGCTGAAGGCCCCGAAGACCCGGCCAACCAGGTCTCGACCCCAGGAGACCGGGCGCTCCATCCGGTAATACCTGGCACGAAAGATCTGGTGCCAACCAGAGAGGAGCGGCAAGAGCGCGCAGATGCCGACGAAAGGCGCGGTCAGGGACGCGATAGCAGATCAAGCACGAGCTCTACCCCGCCCAACCATACTTCTCGATGGCTGGCTCCTTCGAGGAGCTCGCGGGCCTTATGACCAGGGCGCGGCGGAGGCTCTCAGACTACGCCCTGGCGCCGCGTCTGCGGCTCCCCTGGGGGCCGCAAGAAGAGTTCTTCGGGCGCAACTAGCTCGACGGGTCTCCGGGCGTAAGTTGTGCGCTAAACCGCCAGAGTATGCGGTTTCACCCATTACAAGCATCCCGTTATGTTAGAATTTCGCCGTGGCACAATGCCTGACGCTCAACGCCAGCTTTGAGCCCGTGGCCCTGGTTGGGGTCAAGAGGGCTATCGTCCTCGTCGTCTCCGAGAAGGCCGAGATCGTCGAGGCCAACCTGGAGCGAAAGTTCCGGTCCGAGAGGGCCGAGTACCCTTAACCGCTAGTCATCCGGCTAATCAAGTACGTCGAGATCCCGCGTCGCCTCAGGCGCCACGTGACGAACGCGATCCTCTTCGCCCGCGACAACTACAAGTGCCAGTACTGCGGCAAGCACCGTGACGACCTGGGCCGCCGCGACCGCCTCACGCGCGACCACGTCAAGCCGATCTCGCGCGGAGGAACGAACGCGTGGGACAACGTGGTTACCGCCTGCACCAAGTGCAACGCCCGAAAGGGCAACCGGCTCCCGATGGAGTGCGGCATGTACCCCAAGAGCACGCCCAAGGAGCCGCGCTACGTCGTGATGGTCTGGTACTCGCGCGGCCTCAACGAGGTCCAGCGCCGCTACGTCGAGCAGTTCTACGGAGAGGGAAGCCTGGCGGTTACCTAGCCGTCAGCTCCCGGCTATCGCCGGGCCATGTACTACGAGGTGGGACCTCGTCGTGGCCAACGGCACCGTTAATCTGGGAGGTACGCGCCTTCTTGCTGACCGCTGAAGGCTGATGGCTAAGATATAATCTCTCACCGTCATCTAGCTACGGGCAGGCATCTTTGGACTACAGCGGTTTCGCGGGGCGGGTAGGACGCATCGCCAGCAACGTCGAGCGCGCCGTATCGGGCAAGCGCGACGGGGTCTTTCTGGCTGTCGTGGCCATGCTGGCCGGGGGCCACGTGCTGATCGAGGACGTGCCCGGCGTGGGGAAGACGTTGCTCGCAAAGTCACTCGCCCGCTCCATAGGCGGGGAGTTCAGGCGCATCCAGTTTACCCCGGACCTGCTACCGGCGGACGTGACCGGCCTCAACGTCTACAACCAGGGCGCGAGGGCCTTCGAGTTCTGGGCGGGGCCTGTGTTTGCGAACGTAGTGCTCGCGGATGAGATCAACCGCGCCAGCCCCAAGACGCAGAGCGCGCTGCTCGAGGCGATGGAGGAGGGCTCGGTGACGGTGGACGGCCAGACGCGGCGGCTGCCACGCCCCTTCGGCGTGGTGGCGACCCAGAACCCCATAGAGCACGAGGGCACCTACCCGCTGCCGCACGCGGAGCTCGACCGCTTCATGGTCAAGATGGACCTCGGCTACCCGGACGAGGAGTCCGAGATGGACCTCTTGAAGCTCAGTAGAGACCCGGCAGCCGAGCTCGAGCCCGTGGTTGGCCTCGAGGAGTTCCAGGAGATGCGCCTCCTGGTAGAGAAGATCCACGCTAGCGAGGCGGTCTTGAGGTACGTGGTCTCCGTGACCTCGGCGACGCGCGAGCACGGGGACGTTTACCTCGGGGCCTCCCCGCGCGCGAGCCGGATGCTCCTGGCCGCTTCCAGGGCGCGTGCCGCCGCGAGCGGCCGCTCCTACTGCACCCCCGACGACGTCAAGGCGATGGCCATGAGCGTCCTGACGCACAGGATCATCCCCACCGGCGGCTCCGGCGACGCGGGCACGGCGGCGGGCGATATCGTGCGAGAGATCCTGGGCTCCGTGCCCGTGACCGAGGCGGTGTAGAGGCTTTGGGCGGAGCCTCGCGGCTCGCCGTCAGGCCCACGGCCCGCGGGTGGCAGGCGGTCCTGGTCGGCCTCCTCATGCTTTTCGTAGCGCGTCTGATCGGGACCACCCAGTTCCACCAGCTCGCCTACGCGCTGCTGGCCCTCACCTTCGTGGCGCTCGTCCTCGGATGGGCGAGCGCGCGGGGCCTGCGCTTCTCCCGCGGGCTCCCGCCGGGCGTACGCATCACGGCGGGGAGCCCGGCCAGGATAAGGCTCTTTCTCTCGAACGACTCGCGCTTCGGGTCGTCGGGGGTGCGCCTCACGGACCACCTGCCCGAGCCGCGCGTCTTCGAGGTCCTGCCCCTCGAGACTACCACCATCGAGGCGTCCCTCTACTTCGCGAAGAGGGGTGTCTATGAGCTCGGGCCCGCGGAGGTCGGGGTCACGGACCACTTCGGGCTTCTGCGCTTCGTCCGGAGGTTCGGGGAGGGGACGGAGGTGGTCGTCTACCCAGAGGTGCACGAGCTGCGCGACTTCCCGATCCGCGGCGGGAACGTCGAGGTCGGCGCCAGGGGCTCGCGCGGGCAGCGGGGTGACGAGTTCGCGGGGCTCAGGGAATACCGTCGGGGCGACGATAGGCGGCACATCCACTGGAAGAGCGTGGCGCGCACCGGGGAACTCTACGTCAAGGAGTTCGCGGTCGAGGCGCCGCGCCGCTATGCGGTTGCCCTGGACCTGCGCCGCGAGGGGCTGCGCGCCCCGGAGGCGGAGGTCGAGGACGCCGTCTCGGTGGCGGCCTCGGTGCTCACCCGCCTCGCGCGAGAGCGGCTACCGTTCAGGCTCGTATGCGCAGACGGGGCAAGCAATACCACCCCCTTCGGCTCCGGCGAAGCGTCCTACTGGGGGGCGATGAGGCTGCTCGCGACAGCGCGGGCGGATGGGGCCCGCAGGCTCGGCCAGGCCGTGCTCGCCGAGGAAGACGGTCTCGGGGAGGGTGTGGTCCTGATATCACGCACCCGCAACGAGGACCTGCCCGCGGGCGTCCGCAGGCTGCGGGGCGCTGGTCTCTCTGTCGTCGTCGTGGCGATCGCGACGCACACCTACCGTACGCCGCCTGGCACAGGGGGCGCGGCGCAGAGCCGCGAGGCGGAGTTCCTGCGGTTCGTCGACCGGGTCGAGGCTGCGGGGGCGGCGGTGCGCATCGTGAGCCACCCTGGCGGGGTGCCCGTCCTCTCCGGAACCACCGCGAGGGGGGCACTCTAGTGGCGAGGGTCCCACTCTACGTGGCGACCCTGGCGACCGGCGGTGCGTTCGCCATCCTCTTCACAGGCGACGTCTACGTCTGGTTCGAGCCCTCCTCCATCGTCGCGCTCGGCGGGGGGGCATTCTGGGCGATGCTGCTCGCAGCGCTCGTCGCCGCGCTCGTGGGTTCGGCGGGGAAGTACCGCTTCGTGCTGCTCTTCCCGGCGACCGTGCTCTACACGCTGTTGGCCGCCTACGGGATGCCGCCCCTCTTCTCGCTCTCCGGGTGGCGGGACCTTTTCTTCAGGATAGGGGGCGATCTCTACGAGGCCTTCACCATCATGTACGTCGAGCCCGTACCCTACGACCTCCACCCCGGTCTCTTCGTCACGCTCATCCCCGTGGTCATGATAGTGGCCACCTTCGCCACCTCCGCCACACTGTACGAGGGGAGCCCGGTCATCTCCATCGGGGTGCTCGGCCTGACGATCGGGATCCTTAGCACCATAAGCTTCGAGGATGGAGCGGGACCTTTCTTCGCCGTCTTTCTCGTGTGCGCCGTTGCCTTGCTCCTCTACGGGGAGAGCGAGAGACCAGGTCCGGCGGGCACCCTGGCGGGCGTGGCGGTCGTCGTGCTCGTCTTGCTGATACCCAGGATGCCCTTCTCGGACGCGACGGTCAGCGCCGGTCTCATAGACTGGACGCGCATCGGGACCGGGGGCACGAGCAGGCTCGACGTTCAGGCCGACGTAGGAGACTACCTCACAGCAGGCAGGGAAGCCGAACTCATGCGGGTCGAGAGCCCCGAGCCGCTCCTGTGGCGCGGGGGCACCCTGGATTACTTCGACGGCGCACGCTGGATCGACACGACCGAGCCGGAGATCGAGGACGGCGAGGAGATCGCACCCGGCATCCAGACCACAGTCGTGAGGCAGCGGTTCGAGATCCTGGACGCCCGCACCGACGTCCTCTTCGGCGGGTACAAGGTCGTCGCGACCTCAGACGAGTTCGCGATCGAGAACTCCGACGGGTCGTGGTCGCTGGACGAGCCGCTGGCCGAGAACGGCTCGTACACCGTGATCTCGGAGATCCCCCAGCCCACCGCCCAGCAACTCAGAAACGCGGGCACGACCTACCCAGCTGAGGTTGCGCAGAACTTCCTGCAGCTCTCCGAGAGCCCGCTCATCGTCGCCGAGACCGCGGAGCGGATACAACGCGAGTACAACCCGAAGACGCCCTACGACACCGCGCGGGCGATCGAGCGCTACCTAGTCTACGACGGCGGCTTTACCTACAACCTCGACGTGAGCTACCGCCGCGCGGACAAGGCGATAGAGGAGTTCCTCGGCGACGGCAAGGAGGGCTTCTGTACCCAGTTCGCCACCTCGATGGCTCTTCTCTTGCGCGAGTCCGGAATCCCCTCGAGGGTCGTCTACGGCTCCACCGCCGGACGAGAGACCGGGCCGGGCGAGTACGTGGTGACCGGGGGCAACATGCACACGTGGGTCGAGGCCTATTTCCCCGGGGTCGGCTGGTACCCCTTCGACCCCACCCCCGGCTTCTCGATGCCCACCGCGATGCAGGCCAACGCTCCGCGACCCGACATCCCCTCGACAGGGCAGCAGAACCTCGGCGCCGATGCCGTTCTGGGCGAGAGGGGTCAGGGCGAGCAGGCGCAGCAGCAACGCCAGGAGGAGACGCCTCAGGATGCAACCTCGGCCGGTGCCAGCAAGGAAGAGGCGAATATATCGTGGTCCCTCATCCTGCTCGTGCCCGTCTTCTTCCTGGCGGCGGTCCCGCTCGTCAAGCGGGCGCTCCTGGCCCGCGGGCGCCCGGAGGACCTCTACAGGGACCTCACCGGTCGCCTGCGCGACGTGCTGAGGCCCGGCCGAAGCGCCATAGCCGACTCGCCTGCCCTTACGCCCACCGAGCGGATAATGCTCCTGGCGGGGGCGGCTGGCGTTGGTGAAGGACCGATGGAGGAGTTTGCCCGGGCATACTCGGACTACCTCTACGCCGCCCCGCGCGAGGAAGGACCCGGCCACGTCGCGCGGGCGTACAGGAGGGCCGTGCGGGCCTACGAGCGCCTGCCCCGCTGGCGCAGGATGCTCGCGGCCTTCAACCCCGCCTCGCTCCTCGCGCGAACGAAGAGGGCCATTTCGGCGTGGAATACACGTCTACTCAAAGCGGTGCGCGGGAGCCTGCGCGCGAGAAAGCGCCGTTGAACTATACGGTGAGGGGTGTAATAATCTTCGTACCCAGTGAGAACGGACTACCTCATCCCCAGGAGGGCTGATGGACCAGAAGCAGGAGACTATAGTCAGCATCACCGACAACGCTGCGGAGAAGGTCAGGGCTTTGATGGTGCAGGAGGGCGAGGAGGATCTCGCGCTGCGCATCGGCGTCAGGCCCGGCGGCTGCTCCGGCTTCCAGTACAGCATCTACTTCGACGATGAGATCAACGACGACGACGAGGTCCTCGAGACCAAGGGCGTGCGCGTCCTGATAGACGCGATGAGCGTGCCATACATCATGGGCTCAGAGTTCGACTACGTGGACGGCCTGATGGGCGCCGGCTTCGCCGTCAACAACCCGAACGTCTCCGGCGGCTGCGGCTGCGGTAGCTCCTTCACCTGCTAGAGCGCAGCGGTTAACGAGAGCCCGGAACCCCGGGCTCTTTGTTTGCCTTTCTGTTCAGCCCGCCCCCTTCGGGGCTTTCAGCTCGAGGGTTTATGTCCCGGAACCCCCGGGCGTTTCTGGCGAGGTCAATCGTTTCGAGATTGGCCCTAACGGCAACGTTTGGCCATGTAGATGTCCGGCTTGCCCGGTCCGTTGGCATCGGGCATTACCCCGACTATCGAGAAGCCGAGTCTCTGGTAGAAGTCGTACGGATGGCCGCGCAGGTTTCTTATGTTCGCCAGGTGCTCCAGAACGTTGGGGTAGAGATCCACGCCCGAGAGGCTCGTCATGCCACTCTCGTCGTCGGTGCCGAGCCAGAGCGTCAGGCCACCGCGCTCCACGACGCGTTCTTCGAGGTCTGCGACGAGCGCGCGGCCGATGCCCCGGCGCTGAAGCTCCGGGCGCACCACGAGCGGGTGCAGCTCCCACACGTTCGTGCCGTAGGAGGGGATGCCGCCGATCCAGCCCAGTACCGCACCGCTCCCGTCCAGGGCTACCCGGGCGAGACGGCCCTCTCCGAGAGCCTCGTGTACCTCCCGGAGGGCGGCGTCCATGTCCGGCCAGGCTTCGGGCCAATCTTCTCTGAACCCCTCGAAGAGGAGTTCGGCCGCCTGCCGGATGACCTTCTCGTCGAGGTCGCAGATCGAGAACAGCGGCGGCCTCACGGCTCTTCCCGCAGCCGCTCGAGGGCGAGCATGATGGCGGCCACGCCGCTGGAGCTGACTATCTCTCCGGACCGGATCAGGCCGCGGAGGTCTCCCACGGGCACCCTGACAACCTCGACCAGCTCGTGCTCGTCGGGGGCCGGCGGGGCCGATTTCTCGACGCCGCGGGCGAGGAAGAGGTAGGCCCAGTTGTCCTTGAGGCTGGGTGAGGAGGCGAGAGAGCCGAGAGGTTCCCAGTGGTCTCCCGAGTACCCGGTCTCCTCGAGCAGCTCGCGGCGGGCGGCGTCCTCCGGCTTCTCTCTCTCCTCCACGAGCCCGGCTGGCAGGCCGAGCTCCATACGTTCTAAGGGTGGACGGTACTGGCGCACGAGGACGACCTCGCCTTCTGCTGTCAGCGGGAAGATTATGGCGGCGTCGGGACGCTCGACTACGTAGTAGGGGTCCTTCACGGCGCCGCCGGGGAGGCGGAGCCTGTCCGAGCGGAGAGCGAAGTAGGAGGTCTCGAGGAGCCTCTCGCTGCGGAGGCGCTCCCAGGCTTCGCCTTCAGCCAACGCTCGCCCCGGAGAGCACGCGCGGCAGGTTCTCGACGAAGGCGCTGCGCGCCATCACCCGGTCGCATCCAGCCCCGCGGGCGGCCAGCGCGAGGTCCCCTTGCACGTGCGAGAGGAAGCCGACGGTGGAGACGTCCCGGAGCGCTTCGTCTGAGTTCACGGTCCGTAACAGCTCGAGAGGCTCGAAGCGTGAGGAGTTTAGGTCGAGGACGAGGAGGTCCGGCGGTGAGGTTCGCAGAGCCTCGAGCAGCTTCTTCGGGTTGCGGGGGAAGGCGGCCTCGACGCCAAGAGCGGCTGCGGTCTCCGATATCTTGCTCCTGAACAGCAGGTCTTCGACGGCTGCCAGCACCCTTCGCGTCACTGATCCTCCGTTTATCTGGGGGTATTGCTCACCCATTGTAGACGCCTGACGTGCGGTATCCTATCTGTGTGAAACGATTGATCGAGCTGCGCGCCAGGCTCGGACGCACGAAGGAGACGCTGGCCAACTTCACGCCTTTCCTGGTGCCCCGGCGTGCTGGGCTCCTGCTGGCGCTGTTCTTGCTTCTCGTAGAGACGGCGATGAGCCTCGCCCAGCCGTGGCCGCTCGCCCTCACCCTCGACTACGTGCTGAGCGACAGGAAGCAGCTGCCCGGCTTCTGGCCCGAGAGCCTCTCCGGCGAGGCGTTGCTGCTGGCGGGGGTAGCCTTCCTGCTCGTCTTCATAACCGCGGCGAGCCGGGGCCTCTCCGCCTTCAGGCGCTATCTGCTCCAGAAGCTCGGCCAGGAGACCGTCTTCGACATGCGCGAGGCGCTCTACAGGAGGGTCCACGACCTGGGGCTCGACTACCACGGCAAGAAGCGCACCGGAGATACGATCACGCGCGTCACGAGCGACGTCAAGGAGGTCAGGACCCTGCTCGTCGACTCGATCGTGGAGATCGGGTCCTCCGTCTTCATCCTGCTCGGGATGCTCGTCGTGATGGTCTGGATGAGCCCGCAACTAACCCTGCTCGCGCTCCTCTCCGTCCCGTTCCTGTTTCTCGCGGTCAGGCGCTACCGGGGCGCGCTCGTCGAGCGGATGCGGGTAGTGAGGACGAAGGAGGGCGCCATCGCCTCGGTCATCCAGGAGGCGGTGACCGGAATCCGGGCCGTCAAGATCTTCGGCCGCGAGGACGACGAGCTCGAGCGTTTTAGGACCGAGAGCGAGGAGTCGTTGAGGGCCAGCGTGGACTCCTCGCTCATCGAGGCCAAGTTCAGCATCCTGCTCGGGTTGGTCGGCGGTGTCGGGACCGCGCTCGTCCTCTACTTCGCGGCCCTCCAGGTGCTCTCCGGCGCCCTCTCTGTCGGTCAGCTCACCGTCTTCATAGCCTACCTCGGGCTCTTTCTCTCCCCTTTGTGGGCCCTCAGCCGGCAGGCGAACCAGATCGGCAAGTCGCTCGTCTCTGGGGAGAGGATCATCGAGCTCCTCGGCGCGGAACCCTCCGTGAAGGAAGCTCCCGACGCCCGTCGAGCCCCCCCTTTCGAGGGCCGCGTGACCTTCGAGGGCGTCCACTTCGCCTACGAGGACGAGGCCAGCGAGGTCCTCGAGGGCATGGACTTCGACGTCGAGGCGGGGAGCCGCGTCGCGCTCGTGGGCCTGAGCGGTGCCGGCAAGACGACCGTGACGAGCCTCATCGCCCGCCTCTACGACCCGCAGGAAGGAAGCGTGTTCATAGACGGGCAGGACATAAAGGGCTTCACGCTCAAGTCCTTGCGGGACTCTATCACGTTCGTGCCGCAGGAGCCGATGCTCTTCAGGGCCACGGTGGCCGAGAACATCGGTTACGGGAAGGCAGGAGCGACGCGGGAGGAGATCGAGCACGCCGCCGGGCTCGCCGGAGCGGACGGGTTCGTCCGGGAGCTGCCCGAGGGCTACGACACCCTGCTCTCCGAGCGCGGGGAGAGCCTCTCGGGAGGACAGCGGCAGCGCATCTCCATCGCGCGGGCGATGCTGAGGGAGAGCCCGATCCTGATCCTGGACGAGCCCCAGTCCGGGCTCGACGCCGAGGCCGCGGACGCCGTCGAGGAGAGCTGGCGCGCCCTGACCGAAGGCCGCACTACCTTCGTCATAGCGCACGAGCTCAGGCTGGTGCGCAGCGTGGACAGAATTCTGGTGCTCGAGGATGGCCGCGTCGCGCAGGACGGCTCCCACGAAGAGCTCCTGGCCTCGGAGGGCCTCTACGCGAGGCTCTACGCTCTGCAGGAGCGCGACCGCGTGCAACCGTGAGGAGGAGACCTTGAGAGAGCTGCTGGTACTCTGCATCATCCTGACCATCGTGGTGGTCGCTATCTACCTTTCGTTCGCGTCGTAAGGGTCTCAGGTTTGCAGGTTCTGTGTTGACCTGCGTAGCCGGGCCTCGGGCGCAGCGGATCTCGCTTCAACCACCACGAATGGTCAATCTGGGTCGTGCGCCCCCGGATAGAGCGATCGTTACGTGGGGATGAGCGCGCGCACCGCAGTTCCCGCGCCAGGGGAGCTCACCACGGTGAGCGTGCCCCCAAGCCTCTGCGCTCGCTCACGCATCGAGCGCAGCCCAAGGTGCCCAGGAAACTCACCGCTTGTGTCAAAGCCTATGCCATCGTCTGAGACCT
>DASTQK010000306.1:0-3387 GCA_035761765.1 Rubrobacteraceae bacterium | reverse complement strand
TCTCTACTATCTCGGGGAAGGCGAGACCGGGGAGTATCTCTACGGCGTCGGGGTCGGCCTGGCGGAGGACCTTCAGCCCCCGCTCGACGGCGCTGGTGTCTATCGCGAAGAGGCGCTGTATCGCAAGCGCCCCGTTACCCCTCGCGATCTCGACGACGCGGCGGTGGGTGGAGATCACTCCGTCCACCTCCCGGGCGAGAAACCTGATCCCGCTCGGATCGGACGCTACCCCGCCGACCATGTCCACGTTGACGCAGATAAAGGGGCGTCTGTAGGGTCTCCTCCGCACCCGCTCGAGCACCCGGAACACGTCGCCCCCGAGCACGAAGATCGCCGCGTGGTCCCCGGCAAGCGCCCGCTCGAGGTCCTCGTCCCGCCCGCGGACCGCGGGTATGACAGGGTTGACCCTGAGCGCCCGCAAGAAGCGTCCGACCTTCTCGCTGTCCTTTCCCACAGGAAGACTCTAGCATCTTGCCGAGGACCCGGGCACCGACCGGATATACTCTCCTGCGATGGACGAGCGTACGCGCATAAGGCTGACGAAGTACTCGACCAAGGCGGGCTGAGCGTCGAAGTTCGCTCCAGGGGACCTGGAGCAGGCTCTCAAGGGGCTCGCCCCTACCGCCGTGGACGGGTTCGTGAGCGGGATGGAGACCCGGGACGACGCCGGATACGTCCCGTTCGGCGGCGGCCTGCTCCTGCAAACGGCGGACTTCTTCACCCCCATCGTGGACGACCCGTACCGGTTCGGCCAGATCTCCGCCGCCAACGCCTTCTCGGACATCTACGCGATGGGCGGCGAGCCTGTCACCGCCCTGAACCTGGTTGCCTTCCCCTGCTCGCTCGACCTGGGCATCCTGCGCGAGATACTCGCCGGCGGGCAGTCCAAGATCGAGGAAGCCGGCGCTCGTCTCTGCGGCGGCCACTCGGTGCAGGACGACGAGCCGAAGTACGGCCTCTCCGTGACCGGCTTTGTCGAGGAGGACAAACTCGTGAGAAACGCCGGCGCGAAGGTAGGGGACGCGCTGGTGCTCACGAAGCCGCTGGGTCTCGGCATCCTGACGACAGCGCTCAAACGCAGCCTCGTCTCGGAAGCTGACATCGAGGACGCCGTCTCGACGGCGTCGCTCCTCAACAGGGGCGCCCGTGATGCGATGCGCGATATCTCGCCCTCAGCGGCGACCGACGTTACAGGCTATGGTTTCTTCGGCCACCTCTCGGAGATGCTGGAAGCCTCGGGCGTCGGCGCTGTAGTGCGCAGCAGCGAAATTCCGGTCTGGGAGCGCGCCGTGCCCCTGGCAGGCGACGGATGCTACCCCGGCGGATTGAAGAGCAACCGCGAGTACCTAGAGGGGCGCGTGTTCGCGGATGGCGTCGGGACGAACGATCTCCTGCCACTCTACGATCCGCAGACGAGCGGCGGGTTGCTCGTCGCGGTGCCACACGAGAAGGTCTCCGCGTTTGTCGACTCGCTCCAGAAAGGCGGGACTTCCGGCGCCGTGGTCGGCGAGGTCGTCGAGGGACAGGGAGTGCGGGTAGTTCCGTAGCCGTCAGGTATCAGCTGGTGATACCCGACGCTAGCCCGTGGAGACTTTCGTTCTCTGGTGTGGTACTCATTTGCGCCATGACGTGCGAACCTGACGGCCGATAGCCGACCGCTATCATGCAGACCATCCTCAACACGGCGCTGCCTTTTTTCGCCCTGATCTTCTGCGGCTACGGAGCCGGGCGCTTCAAGCTCCTCTCCGAAGCGAGCGTCGCGGGCGTGAACGCCTTCGTCTTCTACTTCGCACTGCCCGCGTTTATCTTCAACCTGCTGGCAACCTCGCCTCTGGCCGACGTCGCCAACGGCCCCTTCGTGGCCGCCTACCTGGGCACCGGCCTCGTGCTGTTCGTCGTGGCCGCGGTCCTCGGGCGCCTGCTGTTCAAGGTTCGCCGCAGCGAGGCGGTGCTGCAAGGCTCGGCTGCTGTGCTCGGGAACACGGGCTATATGGGAATCCCGCTCGTGGCGGCAGCCTTCGGCGACAGGGCGGCGATCCCACTCGTGCTCGGCCTCACCCTGGAGGCTACGGTCCTGATACCGCTCACCATCGTCCTGGTCGAAGCCCAGAAGGGGCTCGGGTCACGGCTCCTGGGCTCGGTGGGAGGCGCGTTGGTCCGCAACCCGATCATCATCGCTATCTTTGCGGGCGTGCTGGTCTCGGCGGTGGGCCTCGGCCTCCCCACCCCTGTAGAGAACTTCACCGCCCTCCTCGGCGATGCCGCCGGACCCTGCGCCCTCTTCGCCCTCGGCGCCACCCTCGCCGGCTTCCCGATCTCGACGGGTATCGGCGAGGTCTCCTACATGACCCTCTTCAAGCTCCTGGTCCACCCCACCGCGATGTGGTTCGCCACCACCCGGCTGTTCGATGTCGAACCGCTTTGGGCCACCGTCGCCATCCTCGGAGCCGCCCTCCCCGTCGCAGCCAACGTCTTTATCATCGCCAGGCAATACGACACCTACGTCGAGCGCGTCTCCAGCGCCATCCTGGTCTCCACCGCGATCTCCGTCGTGACCGTCTCGGCCCTCCTCACCTTCCTCTCTCCGTAGACCGGCCCGAAACTGTACCTGCGTACAGATCACAACTATCCTTTCGCCCGTGGTGCCAACACCCGCTCACTAGTATCCTGAGAGTGCAACGAAACCTCCCAGATCGGACGCCAGCCCACCCCGAAGCGAATATCCCACGATGTTGATTTCCACCCCGGCCGTCATATCATTTAATTAGCCGGCTAAACAATGTCGGTAAGATGGAGGTAGAGATGGCGAGTATTGTGGAGAAGATAGAGCGCGAGGTAGCAAGTTGGGATGGGGTTGAGGCGAGGCCGCACCGGTTTGGGGGGGTCGAGTTCAGGGTGAGGGGGCATGAGATCGGGCACCTGCACGGGAGTCGGTTAGCGGACCTTCCGTTTCCGGTGAGGGTGAGGAAGAAGCTCGTAGCGGAGGGCAGGGCGCGGTTGCACCATGTGTTGCCGAAGAGCGGGTGGGTGAGCTATTCCATCCGGGGCGAGGAGGATGTAAAGGGAGCGCTCGAGTTGTTCCGGCTCAACTACGACTTGATCACGGCACGCGGGCGCGAGACGGCGTGATCCGGAGTCACCCGGTAAAGGAAACGGCTGGCTACGCGCTGGCGAAGGTCTGCAAGGCGCACAGGGGGAACGTCGGCGAGCAGCTCTCCGAGGTCGGGCTTCACCCGGGGCAGGAGATGGTTCTCATCGAGCTGTGGGAGAGCGACGGGCTAAGGGGCGGCGAGCTCGCCGAGAGGCTCGGGGTTGAGCCACCGACGGTTACCAAGATGCTGCGGCGCCTCGAGCGGTGTGGCCTCGTGGAGCGCTGCCAGGACCCGC
>DASTQK010000305.1:0-2475 GCA_035761765.1 Rubrobacteraceae bacterium | reverse complement strand
GTGAGCCGCCTTTGACCTTCAGGCTGCTGTTCGTGGGCGACGTCGTAGGAAGCGCCGGGTGCTCGGCCGCCCTTGACCTGGTGCCGAAGCTGCGCGAGGAGTTGAGGCTCGACGCCGTCGTAGCCAACGCGGAGAACTCGGCCCCCGGAGGGCGCGGGATCACCAAGGAGAGCGGCTCCGCCCTTCTCTCCGTGATGGATTTCCTGACCCTGGGAAACCATGCCTTCGATGCCAAGGGGCACGAGGAGTTTCTCGAGCGCGAGGAGAGGGTGGTGCGCCCCGCCAACTTCGGTGGGAGCCTGCCGGGCCGGGGATGGGGCGTCTTCGAGGCGGGCGGCGTCACCGTGGGGGTCACCAACGTGCTCGGCCGGATCTTCGTCGACCGGACGTCGGTCTCCCCCTTTGAGGCCGCCGACCGGGCACTCTCGGAGCTGAGAGCGCTGGGCGCTGATATCGTGCTCGTGGACGCCCACGCGGAGGCGACGAGCGAGAAGCAGGCGCTTGGCTACCACCTGGCGGGCAGGGCGCAGGCCGTGCTGGGGACCCACACCCACGTGCCCACCGCCGACGCCTCCGTATTGTCCGGCGGGACAGCCTATATCTCTGACGTGGGCATGACCGGCTGCGAGGAGAGCATCATCGGCTTCGACCGGGACGTCTTCCTCGGCTTGTTTCTGGGCGAGCGGCGATGGCTCCCGGTGGCGAGCCGGGGCCCGGTGCTGTTCAGCGCCGTGCTTCTGGATCTCGACGTGGAGAGCCGCAGAGCGTCGAGGATCGAGCCGGCGCGCAGGACTTGGACGCCCTAAAGTGGTCTGCGGTCAGTCATCAACCTTCCTTGTCCTTGAGCTGAATGCTGAAAGCCAGGCCTTGAGGCCGAGGTGTGCTGAAAGCTGATGGCGCGAATCGCAGAAGCCAAGACTTCTGCGATTCGCGTTAGACGGCGCCGACCCGTTTACAATAGCGGCTGTACGGTGGGGCGATCAGCAGGGGGTCTTTTTGAACCAGGACATCAGGGAGTTGAGGGTGGGAGACATAATGCAGGCTGACTGGCCCACCCTCGCACCCGACCAGAACGTCGAGGACACAATCAAGCTCTTCGCCGAATCGGGCATCTCGGGCGCCCCGGTAGTGGAGGGGGATACGCTCGTCGGGATCGTCACCGAGGGGGATCTGATCTTCCGCGACGCAGACATCAAAGCCCCGGGCTTCCTGGACATCCTCGGCGGCATCATCCCCCTTGGCAACTGGGAGGAGTACCGTGAGGAGACCCTGAAGAGCGCCGGGGTGACCGTCGCAGAGGTTATGACAAAGGAGGTCACGACGGTCACCCCGGACACACCTCTCACCGAGGCGGCGACGACTATGGCCGACAAGAGGGTGAAGATACTGCCGGTAATCGAGGAGGGAAGTCTGCGCGGCGTCATCACCCGCATGGATATACTGACCCTCCACGTCCTCAACCCCCGCCGGTAGCGAACATTGAGCGGTACGGCCTCTCGCGTGCGCGCCCCCGGCCGGACCTGGGCCGAGATAGATCTGAGCGCCGTCCGCCACAACGTCCGCGCCCTCGAACATCGAGCCCCCGGCGCTCGCCTAATGGCCGTCGTGAAGGCCGACGCCTACGGCCACGGCGCGGTCCCGGTCTCCCGCGCGGCGCTCGAGGCCGGGGCGGACGCTCTGGCCGTCGTGACCGCCGAGGAGGGCGCCGAATTGCGGCGCGCCGGGATAAGGGTTCCCGTACTCGTCTTCACCGACCTCTTGCCGGACAGGCTCGGGCTCGCCGAGGAGTACCGGCTCATCGTCACGGCCCACTCGCTCGCGAGCGCTCGCCGCATAGCCGCCCGTCCCGGCCTCGAGGCGCATCTGAAGGTGAACACCGGGATGAATCGCTGGGGCGTCGAGCCGTCGGAGGTGAGGGAGGCGCGCAGGATCCTGGGCTCCCAGCTCAAGGGCGTCTACACCCACCTGGCCTCGGCCGACTGCGACGAGGGTGTGACCCGGTGCCAGATCTCCACCTTCGACGAGGTCCTGGCCGCACATTCTTTCGGGGGCGCGCTGGTGCACGCTGCCAACTCGGCTGGCATCCTTTGGCACCGGTGCTCCCATTACGACTGCGTGCGGCCCGGCGTTGCCCTCTACGGCCTCCACCCAGCTGGCGACGAGGGGAGAGCGACCGACGAGGGGCTCAGGCCCGCGATGGTCCTCAAGAGCTATGTCGCCGACGTGCGGCGGCTTGAGGCGGGCGCTGGGGTATCTTACGGGTTGACCTTCAGGGCCGGCTCGACGACGTTCGCTGCGACGGTGCCGGTCGGGTACGCTGAGGGGTACCGGCGGGCGCTCTCGGGACGGGCCGAGGCCCTCATCCGGGGCGAGCGCAGGCCGCTCCTGGGGCGGGTCACGATGGACGCCTGCGTCTTCGAGGTGGACGGCTCGGTCGAGGTCGGAGACGAGGTCGTGCTGCTGGGTGGGCAGGGT
>DASTQK010000304.1:0-2455 GCA_035761765.1 Rubrobacteraceae bacterium | reverse complement strand
CTTCGGGATCGTCGGGTGAGTCGGCCAGGATCCCGGCTATCCTCGCCTCCGCGACCATGTCGGTGAGGCCGTCGGAGCACAATAGAAGCCGGTCTCCCGCCTCCACCGGCAGGACCGCGGTGTCCACCTCGACCTCTTCGTCCGCGCCCAGAGCCCGGGTGATCAGGTTCTTCTGAGGGTGCTCGGCGGCCTGGGCGCGGGTAAGGTCCCCGCTGCGCACGAGCTCGGCGACGAGCGAGTGGTCCTCTGTGACGGGCCGCAGTTCGCCGCCGCGCAGCAGGTAAGCCCGCGAGTCCCCGACGTGCGCGATCTCGACCGCCGGCTCCTCGCGGGTGCCGCCGAAGCGCACGGCGACGACGGTTGTCCCCATCCCGGAGAGCCGCTCGTCTCCGCGCCCGACGGTGAGGATACGGCGGTTCGCCTCCCTGATAGCCGCCTCGAAGGAATCACCCGGCTCGAGGTCCCCGAGGACGTCTATGGCGATGCGGCTCGCCACCTCTCCTGCCTCGAAGCCGCCTATGCCGTCGGCGACCGCGAAGAGCGTCTCGTCGCGGCCCTCGCCGACGAGGAGCGCGTCCTCGTTGTTGGCACGGACCTTTCCCGCGTCGGTGGCGCCGAAGGGTTCCAAGAACAGCATAGCCCTAGAGCTTACTCTTCGTACCGGAAGGTTGTCGAGCCGACCCGCACTGTGTCCCCGTGCCTCAAGGGGGTTGCGCCGACGGTCTTGCGCCCGTTGACGAACGTCCCGTTGGTCGAGCCCAGGTCTTCGACGTAGAGGAGGCCCCCGTGGCGGGTGAGCTGGGCGTGGCGGCCGGAGGCGTAGTCGTCGCTCTTCAAGACGATGTCGGCCGCCGAGGAGCGCCCGATGCTGGTCGCGCCGTCGTGGACCGAGAAGCGGGTCTGTGGCGCCAGGATCTCCGAGTCCTCCACGACGAGTTCCGAGCCGTTGGGGGCCGGGCCGCGTGGCGCGTAGGCTCCGCGCCCTTCCTGAGCCCTTCCGGGCTCGAAAGGCTCGTCGTCCGGGACCCGCCGCAGGTCTCCGATCCCCCGCCGCATCACGGCGTAGATAAAGGCGAAGAGCAAGAGCAACAGCAGCGCCTTCGCCGCCAGAAGCGGCACCTGGAGCTCGAGCACGGTCCTAACGCCTCCCGGCGCCCGAAGGATTCCTCTCGCCCTCCCCGGGGGAGTCGATGCGGCGGACGAAGCGGGCGGTGCTCTGGCCGAAGGTCAGCTCGTCGCCGCTATCTATGCGCTCGCGGTCTATGGGCGCTCCGTCCAGCAGGGTGCCGTTGGTCGAGCCGAGGTCCTCGACGACGTAGCCGTTGTCGGCGCGCGAGAGCCGGGCGTGTTTCCTCGAGACGTTCGGGTCGGGGATGACGATGTCGTTCTCCTGCGAGCGGCCGACGGTCCACGGACCGCGCCCCTCCAGCGGGAAGCTAGCGTCCTTGGTCACCACCTCCACGACCTCACGCGCGAGCCCGTGCCGCTGGGCCTCCTCGGGGGAGATGGCGGAGGTGCCCTGCGCCGCGCCGCCTGCATCCTCGGTGCGGAAGATTCGCGTCTGGCCTGAGGTGTCCTGGGGGGCGCCCTTCTCGCGCGGGCCGTCCCCGCCGGTCAGCTTGGCGGTAATGCCGAACTCGCCGAAACGCAGGGAGTCCTCCGTCTCGAAGCGGACCCTGGGAGGGGTCATCAGGTGGTAGTCCTTGTTCTCCGCGTGGGTCGAGGCGTACTGGATCAGCTCGTCCCGCAGAGCTTCCTGGTAGGCCCGGATGGACTCCGTGTCCTCCTCGGAGAGGTGGACGGTGAAGTCGTTCGGGGCGTAGGTGCGCGAGATGCTCACCATCCGGCCCTCGTCCATCTGCTTGGTGAGGGCCTTGGCGATCTCTACGGGGTGGATCTGGCGCCTGAAAGCGCGACCGAAGACGCCCTCTACGAGCGACTCCATCCGCTTCTCGATGTTCTTGAGGATGCCCAAAGAAACCTACCCTCTCACCCCCGCGACGAGATACCGCAACACCGCATACATTATAGCTGCGAGCCCGAGGGAAATCACAGCGTCCGAGAGGGCCCCCGATGTCTCGGAGACAGCCAGCGCGTATCCGAGCACCCCGCCCCCCACCGCCACGCCGAGCCCGATGAGCCACCGCCCGGTCCACTCCCCGAGCGAGACCGCGAGCCCCATCGCCGCCCACAACACGAACAGGAGCAGGAAGGCGGGGTGGTCTTCCCGGACGTAATCCAGGATCGCGCCCACCCAGGCCACGAGCTCCGGGATGCTCAACGAGGCCGGCATCTGGTCGAAGACAACACCGGAGTAGGGGACGCGCGCGTCCTCCACCGCGAGGTCGTAGCCAACGAGGACGATCGCCCCGGCGGCCGAAGAGAGGGCGGCCCCCAGAGGTCGCATGAGCGCGCCGAAGAGGAGCGGCAGGCCGGCCCCGAGGCCCACGAGGGC
>DASTQK010000303.1:0-18612 GCA_035761765.1 Rubrobacteraceae bacterium | reverse complement strand
GTGGCCGAGAACCTCGGGCTCGTGGACTTCTTCAAGCTCACCTTCGAAGAGGTCGGCGAGGACCACGTCTCGGCCTTCGCCGGGAACCTCACCTACAAAGCGCTCTTCGCCATCTTCCCATTCTTCACATTCTTGCTCTCTCTTCTCGGTCTCTTCAACGCCACCAGCCTGGTTACGGACATGCTAGACCGCGTCTCGGGCGCGTTGCCGGAGTCAGCCACCACGTTTATCGAGAACCAGCTCGTCCCGCTCACCAAGAGCCAGGCCGAGAGCGCCTTCACCGTCGCTGCGATAATCTCGATCCTCCTGGCCCTCTGGGGTGTCTCCGGAGCTTTCCGGTCGGTTATGGAAGCGATGAACGTCATGTACGAGGTGGAGGAGGACCGGCCATTCTGGAAGAAATACGGCATCTCCATCTTCATCTCGCTCGCGGTCATCGTCCTCATGTTCACCGCCTTCGGCATAGTCATCTTCGGCGGCTCCTTCGGCGGCGGTCTGGCGCAGGCGATCGGGCTCGGCTCCGTCTTCCAGACGGTGTGGAGCATCGCGCAATGGCCGATCGTGGCCTGCATCGTGCTCTTCACCTTCGCGGTGATCTACTACTTCGCCCCGGCGGCCGAGCAGAGGTTTCGCTGGATCAGCCCCGGCGCCGTCCTCGCCTTCGTCTTCTGGCTCGTGTTCTCGCTCGCGTTCTCCTACTACGCGAGCAACTTCGGCTCCTACAACGAGACGTACGGGTCGCTGGCGGGCGTGATCCTCCTGATGCTCTATATCTACTACTCGGCGTTTATCATGCTCATAGGGGCCGAGATGAACCAGGTGATCGAGTGGCACATCCCCGGCGGCAAGGACGAGGGCGAGAAGGTCCCGGAGGAGGACAGAAAGCCGGACGTCCACCGGCTGGCCAGGGACGACGAACGGCGGCCCGAGAGCCGCTGAGGCCCGCAGGAGGGCCGGCTCCACTCACGGACGCGAGGGACTGAGAAGCGTGCCATACGGCGAGAAGTTCGAGGAGGCTCTGATCTATGCGGCGCGGCTGCATCGGGATCAGACGCGCAAGGCCACCGGCATCCCCTACGTCACGCACCTGCTCGCTGTCGCGGCGATCGTCGGCGAGAACGGCGGGACCGAGGACGAGGTCGTCGCAGCCCTCCTGCACGACGCCCCCGAGGATCAGGGCGGCGAGGCGCGACTGGCAGAGATCCGCGAGCGGTTCGGCGCCGAGGTAGCCGATATCGTGGCCGGCAACAGCGACACCTACCAGGAACCGAAACCGCCCTGGCGCGGGCGCAAAGAGAGGTACGTGGCACACGTCGCCTGCGCGCCGCATTCCGTGCGGCTCGTCTCCGCGGCGGACAAGCTGCACAACGCCCGGTCCGTGCTCGCGGACCTGCGCTGCCTCGGCGAAGATCTCTGGCCGAGGTTCAACGGGGGCAGGGAGGGCACGCTCTGGTACTATCGGGCGCTGGTCGAGGCGTTCAGGAGCGCCGGCTCGAACCCTGTAGTCGAGGAACTCGACCGGGTCGTCGGCGAGCTCGAGCGTCTCGCCCGCAAGCGAGACTAGGAGGAGAGCATTGCAGACCGAGCCCTTGCGCCTCGGCATCCTGGGAGCGGCCAGAATAGCCATCGGCGCCATCATCCCCGCCGCCGCCCGCACAGACGCCGTCGAGGTCGGCGCCGTCGCCACCCGCGGGGGCGAGAAGTCGCAGCTCCTGGGCGAGGACGCACCGGGAGCGCGGCTCTTCGAGGACTACGCCTCCCTCATCGAAGACCCGAGCGTCGAGGCCGTCTACGTCCCGCTCCCGAACTCGATGCACGTCGAGTGGACGCTCAAGTCGCTCGCGGCTGGCAAGCACGTCCTGTGCGAGAAGCCGTTTTCGCTCGATGCGGGCGGCGCCGAGCGGGCCGTGGAGGCCGCGCGAGGAGCGAATCTCACGCTGATGGAGGGCTTCATGTTTCGTCTCCACCCGCAGACGCTGCGGCTCAGAGAACTCATCTTCGGAGGCACGGTCGGCGAGGTGCGGCAGGCCGTCGCGCAGTTCGGGCACCGGCTCGACGACCGGGCGGACGTGAGGGGCATCGGCTCACTCGGCGGAGGCTCGCTCGGCGACGTGGGCTGCTACTGCGTCAGCGCGCTCAGGCTCGCCTTCGGAAGCGAACCACTGCGGGCCTCGGCCTTCGCCCGCTTCGACGAGGAGGGCGCCGACAGGGAGCTCGCCGGCATCCTCGAGTTCGATGCCGGCCTCGGGGTCGTCTCCAGCAGCATCTCATCCGCGCGGCGGGAGCGGCTGGAGATCGTGGGCTCCGGAGGGACCATCTCCCTCGACGCGCCCTTCCGCGCGGACAAGTCCGGCGGGAAGCTCGAGCTCTCGAAAGGCGTCGAGACCTCAACGGAGACCTTCGAGGCGGCCGACCCGTACCGCGCAGAGCTCGAAGAGTTCGCAGAGGCGATCCGCGAAGGCCGCGATCCCGCCGTCGGACCGTCGGAGATACTCGGCAACGCCCGTGCCATACACGCCCTTCTCTCGTCAGCCCGCCAGGGCGGGCGAGCGCAGAGCCTTACCTGACCACGGCCCCGTCGTCGCGGATGATCTCGACCGCCTCCGGGTCGGTGTGAAAGACGCGAACCCGGACGGTGGAGGCGGCGAGCACGAAGCCGACGATGCCGCCCCGCAGATCCGCGGGGTTCGCCCGCTCGACCCAGCCGACCTCGGCGTTCGAGAGGTCGGCGTCTGTGGTGACGAAGCGCTGGAGGACCAGACTCAGGGGCACGCGCAGCACGAAGGCCAGGAGTATGGAGCCCAGGATCAGCGGGTACAGTGGCCATCCCAGGTACAGCCCGAGACCTAGAGAGCCGAGGAAGAAGACAGCGGCGAGCAAATTGGCCGCCACGATTGTCGTGCCGCAGTTGCGGTGAATGGCGAGCCCCTTCTCCCCGCCCCGCAGCCGCCTCAGAGCCTCCCTCGCCGCTGTCTCGACCTCCTCGAATGACCGGGCGCCCTGGACGAAGAAGCCCTCGTCGGTGGAGAACCCGTTCAGCTTGCGGCCAGGCTCGCGCTCCATCATCACGACGATGGTGGCGTGCTCGAGGGCGTGATTGCGCCTGAGGATCCGGTTCCCGATTATCGCCCTGAGCTGCCGCGGATACACGAACAGGCTCCCGACCGCCTGCAACGAGAAGAGGATCGGCAACACGAACAGAAAAAGCACCACGAAAAACGCCACCAATAACACGAATACCAGGGCCACGCTCTCACCTTCGCCAGAAGTTTTTCACGTACGCAGATTATATACGAGCGGCCGCCCTTCTCGGGCATCATGAAAGATTGAATCCTGTCGCCTGAGGTTTATCCGAAAGACAGCGTCACCTCACCTGGCCGCTCAAGGTCGTGGAGCAGCGCGAGGGCGGCGAGCGCGACCTCCCGGTGTTGCTCCCTGTCTCCCGGCCCGCCCATAGGATAGTTGTAAGGGAACTGGACCCGCGCCACCCGTGGTGCCTCGACCCCGTCCTCCATGGCTAGCGTCACCGTAGGTATCCCCCGCTCCTCTATGGCACTGCAGACCAGCCCGACGGACCGGTGACACAGCGGTCAGGAGGGCGTGAGGAGCGCAGCGTCCACCCCGTCGTCTGCCAGCTTGGCCGCGACCTCGGGTGCTGTCTCCCCGATAAGTGGTCGGGGGTCGTGGATGGCCCCCATGAAGCTGAAGTGGCGGTAGTTCAGATCCCCCACAACCGCCTCGTCCATTAGTCCCCGCAGGGTCCACAGAGGAAAGACGGCGTCGAGGTCGGTGGCCTCGTCGGGGCGGTGGTAGGCGTGGGTCCAGGTGAGTTCGACGGCTCCGGTCGGTATCTCCCGATACGAGCAGTCGCCTAGCGGGTCGTCGATGTCGAACCGGGGCTGCGTGGGCAGGTGGACTCCGCCGGTGGTGACGAGCGCGAGGCGACTCTCGGAGAGTGGTTTGTGTGGGCGGGCGAAGGGAGGCATGCCTCTAGACGTTGAAGCGGACGAGCATGACGTCTCCGTCTCTGACGACGTAGTCGCGGCCTTCGAGGCGCACCTTCGCCTCCTCGCGGGCCTTCGCCCAGGACCCGGCGGCCACGACGTCCTCCCAGTTACCTACCTCCGCCGCTATGAAGCCGCGCTCCATGTCGCTGTGGACCCTGCCCGCAGCCCGCCGCGCCGTCGAGCCCTCCCTTACCGTCCAGGCCCGCGCCTCTTTCTCGGCCGCGGTGAAGAAGGTTATGAGGCCTAAAAGACGGTACGCAGCCTGGATGAACTCCTCGAAGCCCGTGCTCTCTACTCCGAGCAATCCCAGATACTCCCGCGCCTCCTCCTCGGGAAGCTCGGCGACCTCGGCCTCGAGCCGCGCGGAGATTCGCATCGCCTCGGCCCCCTCACGCGCAGCAAACTTCTCTACCTCCGCGCTGCAACGGTCGCCGTCCGCGAGGGACTCCTCGTGCACGTTCGCCACGTAGAGGGTCGGCTTGGCCGTGATGAGGCTCTTGAGGATCTCTTCGAGCGCCTCGGACCCTCCGGCGAAACCGCGTGCCGGCGCTCCAGCCGAGAGGTGGTCCCTGAGCCTCTCGAGCTCCGCTACCTCGGCCTTGAGCTTTGCGTCTCCGCTCTTTGCGGCCCTGCTCGTCCGCTCGAGGCGCCTCTCGACCGTCGCGAGGTCAGCGAGCAGGAGCTCGGTGTTTATGGTCTCCGCATCGCCGATAGGGTCCACACCGCCGGCTACGTGCACCACGTTCTCGTCCTCGAAGCAACGCACCACGTGCGCCACGGCGTCGCACTCGCGAATGTGCCCGAGGAACTGGTTCCCCAGGCCCTCCCCCCGGCTGGCCCCGCGCACCAGCCCGGCGATGTCCACGAAGTCAACCGTCGCCGGCACAACGTTCTTGCTGCCCATCACCTCCGCCAGGGCGGGCAGACGCTCGTCCGGGACGACCGCGACGCCCAGGTTAGGGTCGATCGTCGTGAACGGATAGTTCCGGGCCTCGGCCCCCGCCCGCGTCAAGCTGTTGAACACCGTGGACTTGCCGACGTTCGGCAGCCCTACTATCCCAACCTTCATGCGCTTTATTGTAGCAAGTAGTAGCAATCCTGGAGGATATTGTTCTGCGAGGGTACGGTAGAATCGGGCTGGCCCGGAAACCTTCGGATGACGGAGAGAAGACCTTGGACCGTCAGATGCAGATACAGATACTGCTGGACCATTACCAGAGGCCGCGACGCCGCGGCGCTCTGGAGGACGCCGACGTAGCGATGCCGGGCGGCAACCCTGGCTGCGGCGACGTGGTGACGGTCTACCTCAAGGGAGCGGAGGACCACGAGCACATAGAGGATGTCTCCTACGAGGGGGAGGGCTGCACCATCAGCATGGCCGCCACCAGCATGTTGCTGGAGCAGGTCCACGCCGGCGACCTGACCATGGACGAGGTCCTCCAGATGGACTACAACGAGATGATCGAGCAGCTCGGACGCCAGGTCGTCGCCTCCCGCCCCAAGTGCGCAACTCTAGGCCTCGGCACCCTCAAGGCCGCCATAAGGAAATACCAGAAGGACAGACGCCTCGCCGAGGCCGGCGTCGCACGTCCGGACGAGGGGGATTTCATCTTCGGCGAGGACGCCGCCGAAGCAGCGAAGAGACAGAGCTAGCACGCCTCGCTTACAGCTTCTATTCTAGCCTTCCCCTGAGGCCCATTGCGCAAGCGCTACTTCCTGGTTACCCAGGCGCCGGCTGCGGTGGAGGCGAGGATCAGGACGACGGCCTGAAAGACGGCCGCCACGGCGATGCTGAGGAGGAAGATCTGCCATGCCTCCTGCGAGGAAATCTGCGTACCGAGCACCTCCGAGAGGGTAGCGGCGATACGCGGCGATCCTATGGCTCGCGCCGCCACCAGCGCTCCGGCCGAGGCCCCGATCACGAACGCGGGCGCGGCTATGGCCCCGCCCATGAGCCCCGAGAGCGCCCCACTCCGCCTCCCGGCATCGGCATCGGCCGCCCGCCTGCCGCACGATATCCCGACGACGCCCGCAACCAGTATCCCTACCAGGGACCCGAGCAGAGACGTTAGGAAACCGACCACGGCCCCGATGCCGCCCCAGATCATCCCGACCCTGACAGCGTCCCTTTCGTTCCTCTGCTCCACAGCCGCATTCTAACGGGCCGGCAGGGTTCGGTCGGTGAAGATGTTGATGTGCCGGCCGCCGCCGACCGTACCTCGAGGGCCTCCCGCCGCTCCAGCAGCGCGCCGCTTCGCGGATCGCCGCGGTATATTATCTCTGGCCTAGGCGAGAGAGAGGAGCGCCGCATGAGCGAGACCCGGCTGGTATGCCGCGTATGCGGCAGGGTATTCTCCGAGCACCAGGTGCAGCTGAAGACGGTGGACCCGGAAGAGGATCAGGTCGAGTGCCCCGCCTGCGGCTCCTCTCGCATGGAGCCCTACGTCTTCGACCCCGACGCCCCGACGGAGAACCTGTTCGAGAGGGATGAAGGTGCCGGGTAGGGAGCGTACGCTCCTTTACACGTAGACCTCCCGCCACGTGAGGAGCCTGGGCTCGCCGTTCGCGACGTCGAAGGTGGCTTCGATCTTACGTCTCGCGCTGCTGTACTGCCCGATCGAAGTCGCTACGAAGCGCGCGTCTTCCGAGTCCCGCCGCTCGACGAAGACCAAGACGGAACCTTCTTCGACGCCCTCCACGCGCAGCTCTCCCGAAGACCACTCGGCGAGGTCAGGGGTCTCTACGAGGCGCGCTTTGGCGACCTCGATCCCGGCTTCGGCCATCTCGAAGGCCTGCTGCCCGCGGTTTGTCTCGACTATAGCTTGGAGGTCCGCGACGATGAGAGTCAGGAGGCCCGCCCCCATCACTTCGATCACGACGACCATGGTTATCGCCAGACCCAGCGCGACGCCAGCTTCGTCCTTCGACAGGCGCCCGACCATCACCACACCCGGCTCCTGAGCGCCACCTGCGTTGCCAGGGTCTGGGTGCAGGCGTTGACCTCTCCGGAGACCGCCGGTCTCGAGGCCGTGCGGTCGTACGGGTCGGCGTGGAAGATGACCACAACTGTGGCTATCGGGATGTCTGAGCGCTCCGACCTGACCGCGTACACGCCCCTTTTCTCGTCGCAAAGGCCGTCGAGCTTTAGCGGGACGTTCGTGATGTCATCCCAAGTCATCCGGACAAACGATCTCAACCCATCGCTGTACGCCCGGCCACGCAACTCTGGCGGAGCGAAGCCGGCAGCGCTGAAGCTACCGGCGTGAAGACACCTGCACCACACGCGGCGGATAGCTTACCGGTTAGCGGGGCTAGCTGCGGACCAACGGTGCGACTCGCTCTTGAAAAGTCGCCATCTGGCGTAGCTCGTCCTCCACCGGCCACAAGAAGATCCGGTTCGCTCCCGCTGCTCGGTAGGCCACGAGCTTCTGCGCGCACTCCTCGGCGGAACCCACCAGGAGACGCTCTCGCAACTCATTTTCCGGGCGGTCGAGCATTGGGCTCAACACATACCGGATTATCCGTTCCGATGTGGCGTGCTCTTCGGTGACGTAGAAGAACATCGTCGCTATGGCGCTGGGGAACCGGTTAGGGTCCTTTCCGACGGCGGGAAGTAGTTCTGCGAGCCTTCTCCTAGCAGCTGCGAACGCTTCCGGCGTCGTGTTGTAGGCGGAAGCCAGCCAGCCCTCACCCAGACGCGCTACCCGCTTAAGTCCGGCTTCTGAGCCCCAGCTCCCGATCCAGATGGGGGGCCCGGGACGCTGTGCGGGGCGGGGCTCCAGCGTGACGCCCTCCGTGGTGTAGAACTCACCCCTGAACGGCGGGTCCTCGCCACCCCAGAGTACCCGCAACGCTTTCACGGCTTCGTCCAAGCGCTTCCAGCGCTCCTCGAAGGAAACCCCGACCGCAGCGTAATCCCTGGCAGAGGATCCAGGGCCTACCCCAACGACGAGGCGGCCACCGGAGAGGAGATCGATGGCAGCCAGGCTCTTCGCCAGCGCCACCGGGCCTCGCACCACCGGCAAGGCCACCGTGGTCGCTACAGCCATCTCTCCCGTGCGGCCAAGCACCGCGGCTAACGCCGTCGGTCCATCGAGCCACGGACGGGGAAATACCAGGTGGTCGTTGGCTGCGAGAGCCTGAAAGCCTGCGCTTTCGGCGGTCACCGCATACTCCAGCAGGCGCCGGAGAGACCAGGGCTGCCTGTCCAGAGCTATGAGCGGTAGGTGTACTCCGTAATCCAATGAGAGCGCATCCTCCGTGTCGACTATTACCCGGGTAGATACGTGCTGCTTGCCACCTATTCTCTCGCCCGACCGCGGGAACTCTTCGACGTAATCCTCGTGCAGTAGCTTCTCCATGGCCGCCCTCCGGGGCTATGCCATGGAGAAGCTACTCGCCCGGAACGTCCTCTGGGATGTCGACTTGTTGGATGCGGCCGCTGGGATGGATGTCGACCTGCCTCAGCGGCCCTGTACCGGAGTTGACGAACTTGTGGGGCACGCCAGCCGGAGCCACCACGATCTGGCCGGCGCCCACCTCTAGTGTGTCGTCCCCGACGGTGAAAGTAGCTTCGCCTTCAAGCGTAACGAAGATCTCCTCGTAGGGATGGGTGTGCAGCACCGGACCGCCACCGGGCGGGCTGTCCACCAGGAAGAACGAGACGTCCACATCGCCGTGGCGGTGACCTTCGAACCTGTGCGCGATCGTGCCGTATGGCAGTTCGTCTTTGTTGATTACGTAAGTCATGATCTCCTTGTCTTGGGATTGGACATGCGGTCCTCATCGTCCGGCCTGTTACCCGCTCTCTGAGTAGTATAGGGCTGAGGGCATGAGGCTCCAATAGCCAGACCAGCGTCACACTGACTTCCGGCTCCTCGTCTAGCGTGGCCCGGAAGCGAAACGTCAGCTGATAGCGCCCGCTCCGTAGAGTCGCGCTAAACTCCAATGATCCTACAGAGAAGGAGGGTCCCATGCCCTGGATGCCAGAGAGCTTCAGCAGCCCCATCGCCGAAACGCTACTCGCGCACGAAGTCGAGAGCGCCAACGACGCTATTCCCTACTACGAGGGCATCATGGCCAGCGAACCCGAAGCGCTCGTGCGCTCCTTCGCCGGAGAGCCGGTCCTGGACGATCCCCGCGTCGGCTACGTGGAGGGCGCCAGGAGGCTGCGTGCCTTCGTCAACGGGACGGCGGATTGGTTGCGCGAGCGCGACGCGGTAGTCGAGAACGTGGCCCTCACGCGCACCCCCACCCGCACGGTCGAGGAGGTCGTGCTGCACCTGCTCGCGGACAGCGGCGAACGGGTAGAACTGCCGGTGGCCATCGTGAGCGACCGCAACCCCGACCGCACCTTGAAGGCTATCCGCGTCTACCACAGCCTGTGGCCGCTGACGCACGAACACCGCGTGCGCTCACCATTGCTGCCGGCCGATCCAGAGCTCAGCGCCGAGGGCGCACCAGACGACTACCAGCGGGCGCTGGCCGAGGGCGACCTGGCAGGCATCGTGGCGGCCTTCGAGCCCGACGGTTACGCCCGCGAGCCGAGCGGAGGTTCGTACCTCTACCGCGGCTCAGAGGCGCTGCGGGAGGCTTACGCTCACCTGTTCGCCAACGGAGGTGGCATCCCGCTGGAGCACTGTACCCTCACCGACGACGGCGTGCGATGCGCCATCGAGTACAATTGCGCGCGCTGGGGGCTAACCGATATACCACCCCAGGCAGGGGTTGCAGTTTACGAGCGCGGGAGCAGTGGGTTGCTTGCGGCAGCGCGCATCTACGACGACGTAGCGCCGCCAGCCGCCGCGGACACGTCCGCTGGCTAGCCGAGGACACCCAACTTCCTCGAGGTTGGCTGAAGCACACTCCGTCGAGTAGAGCGTGAGTCCGTGACCGCTACACCAGCGTCACCTCGACTCCAGCTCCTCCCCCACCATAGCGGTCAAGCGAACCCTCAGGGCATTGTAAGTTCGTAGAGCTAAGGAAGGGCATGCCAGGCGCAGGTTTTATGCCTGAAGAACCCTTGTCCCACGCAGTCGGGGGAAGATGGACCGAGCTAAGAAGCTCGCAGCATCTCGAGCCCGCGCCTTGTAACCCAGTAGATGTCGAGTCCCGGTATACTGCCAAGCCTCTCTTCCCACACCAGGGCTCCCTCCCTCACCAGATACCTCAGTGCCCTCTCGTAGCGAAGCGTCTCGGGCTCCAGACCCGCGCGCTCGGCAACAAGCCCAGGTGCTACACGCGTTCCCTCTGAGAAGGGCTCCTCTGGGTCCAGACGGTCGTGGTGCTCCTTCGCCGCCCGTAGCAGCGCCAAGGCATCCTTGTGCACCTCGTAGAACATCGATCCCCTCCCTACCAGTCCTGCGAGGCTCCCCTACACGGAGTCAGCTAGGCAGTGTCTTACGACACACAGTCGATAATGGCAACAGAGCAGGCACCCACCGCTGATCGAGTTGGAGCCGGCGATCGTTACGGCTTGCCTGCCGCGGTCCGAGTACTTCCAGAGCGCCTTTTATGCTCCTGACTCAAGGGGGTGGCGGCGAGATAGGAGGCGTAGCGTTAGTAGCACCGCTCGCCCCGCCGAGCCCTTTTTGGTTGAAGCCGTCTACAAGGGTCAGCCGCTCGCCACACTCGCACCCGACCGAGATAGTGCCCGAGGACCATACCGAGAGGGGTCCGTCTCGCACTATCCTCTCCCCGCACTCCTCGCACACCAGGATGCCGACCTTAGAAGGCTTATTCACCAGCTAACCCCCTCCTGTCATGCGGCGCTCGCAAACTCGGCACATCCGAAGGGTCACCTCTACGTCAACCTCCCCGATGTCGCCGCACTCCGTAACATGACTCCGAGCGTACACACCCCTCACGACCGTCGGCAAGATCAAGCAACCTCGACCTGGACTTCAGCTTGACGTACTCGTCTACCCGAAGCTTGCGTACACCTCTACCTCGACCGGAGGTTGCGCCACGCCGTCAGCGCTGCGGATCGCCTTATCTCTGGCCAAAGCAGACTCAGGCCTTGACATCGGGTTCAAGCGTAAAGGCATCTCCGGGAACCTATGGCGATCGATGAGGTTCATGCACGTCTGCCGCCGGCTACGTTCGTCGGCGGTGCATCGCCAGGCGGGCTCGCCTGCTGGGCCGAACGGATTCCAGAAAATCTACTTTCTACCAGTTTCTGTGAACCAGCCTTTGCGCTAGAGATGCGCTGATCTCTGCTGGATGGCAACATGGCGGTAGGTGCGAGACCTCATAACCACCAGAGGGGAAGCGACGATGGCCGATCCGCAGGTGCCCAACCTTGAGGAGATGGACGAGCAGGAAGCGCACCGCTTCTTGCTCGAATTGTTTTCCAGCCTGAGCGCCGAAGTGGAGTACGAGCTACGCCACCAGGATTACGTGATGGAGATGCCCCAGTCGGGGGAGCGCATCCGGGGCCGGGAGAAGATGAGAGAGTTCCAGGAGGCTTACCCTATCCCGCCGTCCATCCAGTTGCGCCGGGTGCTGGTCAAGGAGGGGCTGTGGGTCGTTGAGGGGATCAACGACTACGGTGACGGCCAGGTATTCGACGTGGTGCTACTCCTCGAGCTCAAAGATGGCAAGATGTGGCGCGACAGGCGCTACTACGCCGAGCCGTTCGAGGCACCGGGGTGGAGAGCACAGTGGGTCGAGCGGATGGAATCCTGAAGCTAAACGGGCCTGTCTGGATGCCCGAGAATACTTCCCTCTACGAACTCGAGCAATAGGAGCTCGACAGCTCGAGATCCTTACCCTGGTTCATAGCAGGCAGCTTCAATGTTGTTGCCGTCCGGATCGAGGCCGAAGGCTCCGTAATAGCTACCATGGTATTGGGGCGAAGCCCGGGGCAACCGTTGTCACGCCGCGATGGCCTCTTCGTAGAAGCGCTTGCTCCGCTCGGAGTCCACAAGTGCGTTTCGTTGACGGCGAAAGCTTGTAGCTAATCCCTTGCTAGGAATCTTCCACGAACCGGAGGACTTCGGTTGTAAAGAGCTCGGTTGCAGTGTCCATGGCAGCGTGTCCCTGCCCTGGCATGACGACGATACGAGAGTCGGGCAGCGCTCTGTCCACTGCCTCCCCGGCCTTCCTGAGGGCAGCCGGGCTCTCGCCTCCGCTCAGCACCAGCGTCGGCACCTTGAGGTCCCCGAGCCGCTCGGGATCGAACCCATAGGCTTTGACTGCTCGCAGTTCTCGCGGGATGGTGTGCGCTGCGGCTACGCGCGCTTGCCAGGCGGGCTGCGACCGCATGTACTCCACCGTCTCAGGCGGCAGCCCGGCGACCTCGCGCATCGTGGTGGCTACCACCCCATCGCGGTCTCCCGCCCTCAGCAGCGCCTCGAGCCGCTCGATGACCTCGCGCAGGTAGATCTCTTCGCCTGGCACTTCGATCCCTGGATCGTAGAGCACCAGCTTCCGGATGTTCCTGGTGAGCAGGGCGGCCTCGAGCGCGCACAGCGCCCCGTACGAGTGGCCCAGCAAGCTTACCGGCTCCTCGAGGGAGTCCACCACGACCGCTAGGTCCTCGAACTCCCGCTCTACCGAGTAGTCGTCCGAGTCGCTGCTCCCGCCGCGACCGCGCCGGTCGACGGCGCAGACGGTGAAGCGCTGCTCGAACGCCGGTAGAACGGGAGCCCACCGGTTGTGGTCGGCGGCCGTCCC
The DNA here is from genome assembly GCA_035761765.1 of Rubrobacteraceae bacterium. Lineage (GTDB taxonomy): Bacteria > Actinomycetota > Rubrobacteria > Rubrobacterales > Rubrobacteraceae > JALYGY01. Next base: position 5,929 of record DASTQK010000303.1, on the reverse strand, counting down.
GTGGACCAGCACCAGGGGAGGACCTTCCCCGCTACGCCAGTAGGCGATGGGCGTGCCGTCGCTGGAGTTGACACCCTCTTGCGACACGACTTCCTCCTTCCCGATCCGCCGAGCTCCGGGCAAATCAACCCTTCTTGCTGTAAGCATGATGCCATCTAGCCCAACTCGATGCGAACTCCGCCGCGCGGCTACCTGTTCCTCAGCAACACGTCCGTCGCGAGGGTCCGGGTGGCATCCATCTCTCCGGGCACCCTCGCGCTGAGCGTGATGCGCACCAGGTAGGTTCGGGGCTCGTCGGTCATCGGGGACGAGCAGTCCGCCGGGGTCGCACAGTAGGCGAACCGGACGCCTTCAGGACCATTCAGGGGACCGGCCACCCGCTGACCGTTTCTCAGGAGGTAGCTGCTCGAGCCGCCGCTCAGGCTGTAGGTGATCGCGCGCGGCGGCCCGCCATCCGGCCTGTTCCGGAAGGAGATCTCGTACTGGCCTCCGGTGTCTATGAGGGTGCCTCCCTCGTGCGGGTAGGCCGCCCTTATCTCCCGCTCCATCCTCTCGAGCCCCAGCCGGGCGCTCTCCAGGGCCTCCAGCTCGTCATTGCCGTAGCGGAAGATCCGGACGCTCGCGTCGAAGACCGCGTAGAGCGCGAAGAGCACGGTGACCATCATGGTCATGGCGACGAGCACCTCCGAGAGCGTGAAACCGCTCTCCTCACTCGGGAAGCATCGTCCTGTTCTGGCGGGGCTCACCACCTGGAGATGACCCCGGTCACGCTGTACGAGTCGCCGTCATCCCACCTCACCGTCACGGTCACCTTCGTCAGACCGAGTTCCTCCTCTACGCTCTCCAATCCCGCGTCTACGAACTCCGCGTCGACCTCATATTCGAGCCCGGAAGGTTCGCAGGTGCCGTCTGGCAGTGCGCCCACGCTCTCGTAGGGGAGGCTGCGGATCTGCTCCAGCTGCTGTCCGGCGCACGCCCGCGCGGCGTCGTAGTCACCGCCCGCGATCACCGCCCGGAGCGCCGCGTCGAACATGCCCACCATCGGGATGATGGCGACCGTGAGGATCACTATCGCCGCGAGCACCTCCACCAGCGAGTAGCCGAACTCGTTCGTGGCGCGGCTAGTAAGCAATGGAGCCGAGCCTTATCCGCGAGGTGGCGGAGTTGAAGACCACGTCGCAATGGGGGCTGCCGTCGTCGGAGCTTATCCTGACCGTGCCGCTCTGCCCCGGGCGCAGGGTCCGCACCGTCCCGTTGGAGCTGAACTCCAGCGTCCGGGTGCCGCCGCAACTGCTGGGCGGTATGACGGCCTCCGCGTCGCCAGCCGAGCAGTCCGGGTCGAAGGTTACCTCCTTTATCTTCGTGCCATCGGGGAGCTCGCGCGGAGCCCGGGGTGTCTCGGGGTCCAGCGTGGGCGCCTCGTCGCCTGCCCCGTAGGGGACGCTCAGTTTGAGCATGCAGTAGTCGCTCGACGCGCAGCCGCTGACCGGCGAGCCGTCGGGCATGAAGACCACGCGCCAGTCCGTGAGCTGGTTGGTCGCCCTGACGTGCGCGAGGCGCAGGTCGGCGGCGAACTGGCTGGCAGCGGCCTCCACCCGCCACCGCTCCAGGAGGGCGAGAAAGACGATCACGGCTATGGTGATGAGGATTCCGAGGATGGCGATGGTCGTCAGCAACTCTTGCAGGGTGAACCCCCGCTCGCCTTCCCGGACACCGGCGAGTTTCGACCAGAGTGTGTACATGCCCCACTTGTCGTCGCGAAGATCGCCGGACTTTAATGGAAATACGGTGTGAATGTATTGCACACTGGCTTCGCCAGCTTGTCAGCACGCCCGCTGCGCGGGCTCTCGCGTATCGCCACCTGCGTGGGCTCTGCCGCGTAAACGGCAACGCCATTCTCCCGAAGGGGCGACCTCACACTATCCGGGGACAGGATGATAGTTGACCAGCCGCCTCGAACAGGCGGCGCAGCGTTAGGTAGGCGTCAGCCCGACGCTCTGTTCGGTTACAGCCGGCCAGAGCGGATTATCGCGAAGAGGAGCCGGAGGCCGAGTATGGCCGCGAAGACAAACCCGATCAGGCCGAAGACGCTCAGACCAAGGAGCTGGGCCCCGCCTTCGACGAAGATACCAAGCATCGAGGAGCCGAGTATGAGGGCTGCTATGAGGAGGCCGAAGACGAGGCGGTTGGCGAGGATGTCGACCTTGGAGATCAGCTCGTCGAGCCCGGCGTGGCGGAAGCGGACCTCGATCTCACCGTCCTTGAGCTCGTTGAGGAGCGCGTGCAGCTGGCGTGGGTAGTCGGTTAAGGTGTCCGGCTGGGCGAGCCGGCGGGCCGTGCGGGCCGCGACGTAGACCGGGTCTCTGTGGCGCGAGACGAGCGCTCGGGCAGCTTCAGCCGCCGCCTCTATCTCCGTCCGGCCCCCGAGAGCCTCTGCCTCCACGAGGGAACGCATCATCTGGGCGACCTCGACGTGCAGCGTGGCCCCTCCTCTGCGGGCGGTTTCGAGCCCCGCGTCTCTGACCTCCCGCAGCGAGTGCTCGCGCCACAACGGTCCGCCCAGTGAGCCCAGAGTCTCGCGCAGCTCGCGCCTGAGGATGGAGTCGTCGCGGGGTACCAAGCTCCCGGCGAAGGGAAGGGAGCGTGATATCCCATCCACGTCCCCGCGCCGCACCGCAGCCAGCACCTCGGCCAGGCCCCGCAACCGCTCCGGGTCGAGCACGAACGCCTCGGTAGGGTCGGAGAGCCAGAGTTCGCCAAGGGAATCGGCCGCGAAACGCTCTGGCGCCAGGTCGGCGAGGAAGATGCCCTCGGCCAGAGCCAGCCGCACGAGTGCCTCCGAGAGCTGTCGGTATTGTTCGAGCGGCGCGGGGTCGGCCGGCGCCTCGAAAGTCACGCAGCGGCCCGTGGAGTAGTCTCGGTAGACCTCCGGTACCCGCAGCCGGAGGTCTTCGAGCTCCCGCAAGCGCCGCGCGGTCTGGGCGGCGAAGAACATATCCCTGCGGTGCGCGACGTGAGCCGCGAACTCGGCCACAGCCACTGTCGGGTTGAGCGGCAGTCGGTCTGAGAGCCTGCGGCGCGTCAGGTCTGCCATCGGGCGCATCGCGAGCAGATCCCGGCGCACCCCCGTGCGGGACACGACGACGAGCGCCAGCCGCTCGCCGGGCAGCACCGCCCGGTGCGCCTGCGTAAAGGCACCTACCCGCGTGGGTATCTCCTCGAACCCGGGGAACAGGCGCTCTAGCGTGTTGCCCAGCTCCTGTTCGATGCGCGCTCGCGTCTCCGGGAAGGGAAGTGGCTTCGCGGCGACCCGCGTCCTGTCCAGCTCGGTCGCAACCTCAGGCGGTAGTAGATCCCTGCGGGCCGAGAGAAAACGCCCCAGCTCGGCGAAGGTCGATCCGAGCTCCTCGAACGAGAGGCGCAGCCTCGTACCAACCGCCCCGGGGTCCTCCCTGCGGCGGGGGACGAACCGGCTCCCGAAGGCGAACCCGAAACCGTAACGGGCCCCGACGCGCGCGATCCTCGCGGCCCTCCGGGCCGGGCTGTCCGGCAGTCCGCCTGTGACCTGCTCCATAGGAGAAGCTTATCAGCACGCCGCCGTCAAGGCGGCTAGTCAGTCGGCCGTAGATGGCGGGAGGTCAGCGCCTTTGAGAGAATGCCGGGGGGGAGCGTCTCCGCTTGCGAGGTAGAGCCTCTGCCAGACGCGATACGCTGAGAGCCCGCGCAGCGGGCGTGCTGAGACGCTGGCGAAGCTAGCGAGCGACGAAGGAGCGAGCGTGGAAGAGCAGATGAGGTCCGAGATCCTCAAGACGATCCCCTATGGCTTCTACATCACCGGCGTGGTGGGCGGCGACGGCGAGGTCAACGGCTTTACGACCTGCTGGGTCACGCAGGTCTCCTTCGACCCCCAGCAGCTGATCGTCGCGGTGCGCAAGGACCAGCACACACACGACCTGATCGAGGACTCCAGTGTCTTCTCGCTGAACTTCCTGGACACCGAGCAGGAAGAGCTAGCCCGCAGGTTCACCGAGCCACTGCAGCACGAGGACGGGAAGGTAGGTGGCTCAGCCTATGCCACCGGGGAGACCGGAGCACCGCTCTTCGAGGAGGCCTTCGCTCACCTGGAGTGCCGGGTGGCAGACAAGATGGAGGCCGGCGACCATACCGTATACCTCGGTGACGTCGTCGCAGCCAGCCTCAGGCGGCCCGCCGACATCCTCACCGATCTCGACACCACGATGGAGTACGGGGGCTGACCGCCACAGAGATCGGGGTGCAAAAGCAAGCCGGACCGGCCAGGAGGGGGGAAATCGGGCCGGTCCGGCTGACGATACTGTTCATCTCTTACCCTCCGGGCGCCTGGATGAAACATCGGCCCTCTAGAGACCCTAGGCCTGGGCTTCGGGCGGCGGGGCCTCCTCCTGGGTGACAGCCGCCGCCTCCTCCCGCGCCAGCGCCGCCGCGGTCCGCAACCCTATCGCGCGGCTGGCAGCGGCGTGCCCCGCCGACCGGCTCCCGTGTTCCAGGACGTCGGCGCGGGCTTCGAGGCGCTCGGCGATCCTCTCCGCGAACTCCTCGTGCGTCATGGTCACCCCCTTCGGCGCTCGCCAGACAACAGCAAGCCGCCCGACAGCGCTCCGCAGCTTTCCGTGTCGGCCCGAGAGACCGGGCCTCGGACACTGACCTTAACGTCCCCACACCTCGATTCAAGGCCAGCGCGGCACAAAGGGGTGATGCAGTTTACGAGTGGAGCAGGATAAAGCCCTCAGAGCGAGGACCAGAAGGATAGAGCAGCCGGAACCGGCTGGCCAGTCAGACGGCCTCCTTGCCAACCCGCAACATCTCCCGGACGCGGCGGCCATCGCGGTGGCCCCGGTAATAGGCCAGACGGTCCAGGTACTCGGTCCATATGTCCAGGTTGGCGTTGCTCACGAAAGTCTCCGGCGGCCCGAAACGACCGTCCTCCCAGCCGCTCCGGTAGGCCGAATCCTCCCGACGAACCTCCGCCAGCCCAGCGGCTTCCTCTCGGTTCATCGTCACACCTCCCGCATATTCTTGCGCCTCCCCGTATGTAAGCACAACGAATTCGCAAATGGAAGCCTTTTCTTAATGAAATTGAACAAAAGTTACAAGACCTCCATATCTGGTGGTCTCCGCGCATGATACACCTGATACTTGGTAGGTTCTCGGGGTACTGGAGCGGTCATCGGGATTCACGAAAACCGCTTTAGGCGAGGTTACGGGGGCGGAAGAGGCCGAAGGAGGAGGTATAGCCATGCAGGAAGGTGACGCCGCCGACGGGGCCGATCTCTCCGTTACAGAAGAAGCCGGCCACGGGCACGTCGCCGAGGTGTTCGCGGAAGACGGTTGTGTCGAAGTTGGGGCGTCCGTAGAGGCCCTCTCCACGTCCGAGGCAGGAGAAAAGGAGGGCTCCGGAGAGATTCCCGGTGTCGGGCGAGGCTTTCTCGTAGCCGTTCAGTACGGCGTGAAGGTCCTCGGCGGAGGTCTCGGCATCGCGGAGGTGGAAGCGGACGCGCATACCCTCCTGCAGGTGTTCGCCGACGACCACGGCGCCGCGGTGTGGATTCAGGCCGATGAGGTTCCGGATCAGGAAGTCCCCGACGCGCGGCTGCTCGCGGAACTCGTCCATAAGGACGCCGACGAAGAGGGCCGTGCCCGCGAGGTAACGGTCGCGCTCGTCGAGGCTGGCGAAGAGCTCCTGCAGAACTTCCAGGGCCGGTCTGCCGTCGAGCTCGTAGAGGAGGTTCCCGTCGCAGCGGGTGGCCCGCATCAGGGCGCCGATGGGGCGGCAGCCCTGGGCGACCACGGTGTCGAGGGCGACGTTGCCGCTCAGGGCGAGGCCGACCGCGCCGTCGGAGACCATTTCGGCGTCCAAGAACAGGGTATTGAGGCCGGGCGAGGTACCTCC
>DASTQK010000302.1:0-2947 GCA_035761765.1 Rubrobacteraceae bacterium | reverse complement strand
CCCATCTCGAGCACCAGAACCTCGGTGCGTGCATCGGCCGCGAGCACCGTGAGGGGGAGTCCGATCTCGTTATTGAAGTTGCCGGCGGTCGCGGCGACTCGCTTTCCGGCGTAGCGCAGCACGGTGGCCAGGGCGTCTTTGGTAGTGGTCTTGCCAACGGTGCCCGTGATGCCTATGACCAGCGGGGCCGGAGCGTCCGCGCGCAATAGCGTCCAACGGGCGAGCCGCTGCATGGCGTCCAGGGGCTCTTCGACGACGAGGGTCGGCACATCCAGCGGCCGGGTAGCGACCACCGCGGCCGCGCCGCGCAGGTAGGCTTCGGGCGCGAAGTTTGCCCCGTCCCTCTTGCCGCGCAGAGCGAAGAAGACGTCTCCGTCGCGTACCACCCTGGAATCCGCCGCCGCCCCGCGTACTAGCGTCGCCTCGTCGCCAGAGGTGATATCTGCGTCCAGAACGCACGCAACCTCACCTAGAGTCACGGGCCTCACCGGCTCGTCTCCTGCGTGCGATCCGGGGGCACGTTGAAGTAGCCCAGGGCGAAGGACATGACCTTCCGGAATGCAGGAGCAGCGGCGAGCTCTCCCCAGTATGTGCGCTCGGGCTCGTCCACAGCGATCAGCGTCACGTACTCGGGGTCGGTGGCGGGGGCGAAGCCGATAAAGGACGCCACGTACTCGTCGCCGTAAGTTCCCGTCTCGGGGTCGACTTTCTGGGAGGTCCCGGTCTTGCCGGCCACAGTGTAACCGGGGATCTGGGCGAGATGGCCCGACCCTTCCTCGACGACGCCCTGCAACATCCCGCGTACTATAGCCGAGGTCTCCTCGCTTATCACCCTGGGTCCGGGAGCAGACGGGGTCGCCTGCTCCTCTACGTGAGGCGTGATCGTCTGTCCCCCGTTGGCGATGGCCGCGTAGCCGGCGGCGAGCTGCAGAGGGGTTACGGTGAGGCCCTGCCCCATGGGAATAGTCCCGATTGTGGAGCCGCTCCAGTCCTCGTAGGCCGGCACGGCGCCGGAATCCTCGCCCCACACGTCCACCCCGGTCTTCTCCCCGAATCCGAACCTCCGGATGTACCCCTCGAGCTTGGCGCCGCCGAGCGCCTGGCCGATCTGGATCGCACCCACGTTGCTCGATTCTTTGAGGACATCGCCGGTGGTCATGACCTTGGTCTCGTGCGGGCGGGAGTCGTGGATGACGCGGTCGGCGACGGTTATGCGGTCTGGGACCACGAAGGTCGAGCGCTCCGTAACGGCCCCTTCCTCAAGGGCCGAGGACACGGTGATGGCTTTGAAGGTGGACCCCGGCTCGTAGGGGTCGGTGAGGACCCGGTTGCGCTGGTCCTCGAGGGGAGCCGCGTCGGCGCGATTGTTGTCGTAGCCCGGCGTATTGGCGAGCGCAACGATCGCGCCGTCCTCGGCCCGCATGACCAGGCCTACGGCACCCCTGGCTTCGTTCGTCTTGACCGCCGACGCCAGAGCCTCCTCCAACTCCCGCTGTACCGCAGTGTCCACGGTCAGGGTGACGTCCTCACCTCTCTTGAGCGACTCGTCGTAGCTGGCCTCGATGCCCCCGAAGGCTTCGCCATAGGCCCCGAGGTGTCCCATCAGCTGGCTCGCGAGCACCCCCTCCGGATACACCCTCACCGTCTCAGGTATTATAGATATACCTTCGATACCTAGGTCGGTGATATCGCCAGCCGTCTCGGGGCTGACGCCGGAGGCTATGACGCTATAGCCGCTGAGGCGTCCGTCGGCGCCGCGTGCGGTCAGGGACGCCTCGATCTCATTCACCCCCTCCTTCTGGGGACCGAGGAGGTTTGCGAGGCTGTGGGCGGCCTCGTTGGGGTTCTCGATCTGGTACGGCGTGGCGACTATCTGCGCAGCCTGGAGGCTTGTCGCCAGTTCGCGACCGTCAGCGCTGATCACGCCGCCGCGCGTCTCTCCGGCGGCGGGCGGTGGTAATCCTGTTTCCTGCTCCGAGGCGAAAGCCTGGTACCGATCGTCGTCGGCGACGATCATCTGCACTGCTCGGCCGCCAAGCAGCAGGCCGATCATCGCGAAGGCCACGACCACCATCCGCAGCCGTCCGCGGCCGGTCGTCCACGCGGTGTTGCCCGTCGATGAGCCTGGGGGTGGCGTGCGGGCGGAGGCGCGAGTGGTCCGGCGGCGACTATGGCGCAGGGGAATGACCTGACCGCCGGAGCTCCGGCGGCCGGTGCTGCGTGGGGTCTTTCGGGTACCACGGCGGACCGCGCCGTTCCGGCTGGCGCTACCGCGGCTTTTCTCCCTTCTTCTCTCCCCCATCGCGTACTCCATCCTCCCTGGCTGCTTCGTAAACCTCGAGATCCTTGCCACCCGGGTCTCGCATCCCCAGCTTCTCGGTGGCCAGTGGTCTTATCCTGTCCGCCCTGGAGAGCTCCGCGACCCTGACCTCAAGCCGCTCCCCTTCGGCCCGGGTCTGGGCGAGCCGCTCCTCGAGAAAGGCAACCCTCCCGGTGAGGCTGGCGGAGACCGTGTGCAGGTAGACGCTCCCCAGCATCAACAGCACCGGCACCACGACCACTACCGCGAACCTGCGGCGGTGGCCTGCTGCCTTCCGCCGCGCAGCGCCGGGCTTCGCTCTCTCGAGGGGCGGGGCGACGGGCCCCGTCGGGAGCGGGGCCCGGTAGCGGCGCTGCGGGGCGGCCATCAGGAGGCATCCCCCGCACCCTCCGGTGACTCTGAGGTTCTGATCGCCACCCTGAGTCGGGCGGAGGCGCTGCGCGGGTTCTGTGCCACCTCTACTTCCGAAGGCCTCAGAACGGCACCCCGACGGAAGACGGGTTTCGCGCCACAAACGCAAACCGGCAGATCCGGCGGACAGACGCAGCGCCCTTCCCGCCCGGCGATAAAGCGTTTGACGATCCTGTCCTCCCCCGACTGGAAGGTGAGGACGACCAACCGACCGCC
>DASTQK010000301.1:0-35411 GCA_035761765.1 Rubrobacteraceae bacterium | reverse complement strand
ATCTATGGAGATCAACCCGACAACTAGAGCTTCCCGCAGAGCATCTAGCGTTGGACCCTATAGGTCCATCCCGACGCCAAACAAGAGCCGATTACGGTCAGAACGTGCAGCCTCAACGCTCAGAGCCGCGTAGATAAGCCGCGTATTTACTGGCTCTCTACGGCTCCTTGAAGGGCCTGGACGCTGTATACCACACCCTCTCCCACAACGTGGCCGCGTCGTAGCCGCGGCTCGCGACTAGCGGGGCCTCCCCGACCTGCTTCCCGTCCACCTCGACCAGGACCTCGCCGAGCGTCATTCCCTTCTTCGCGGAGCCGGGCAGATCCTCAAACACCCGCGTCTCGCGCCTGACCTCGGGATCCTTGCCTACGAGACCCTCTACGTTCCGCTTCGCCACGAGCCCCACCATCTCTCCCCGGCGGTAGGGCACTTCTGCTCTGGCGTACTGTTCTCCTCTGACGACGAGGTCCGTGCGGTCGTAGACGGTGAAGCCATAATCCAGGAGCCGCACCGAGGACGCGAAGCGGTCCACGTCGTCGAGGACCACGGAGACGTAGGTCTCGTCTTCGGCGGCGGCCGAGGCGACGAGGCTCGGGCCCGCGCCGGGCGTCGTGCCCGTCTTGACGCCGGTGGCGGGCGGGTAGATGTAGAGCAGCTCGTTGGTGCTAACGAGCTCTATCTCCCGATCCTGCGTGGTTATGGTCGTGTATTCCGTCGAGACCAGCTCGCGAAAGAGCGGGTACTCGGAGGCCGCCCGCGCCATGGCCGCCAGGTCGCGCGCGCTCGAGTACTGGCCGCGGGCGTCGAGACCCGTGGGGTTCTGGAAGCGGGTGTCTCCGAGCCCGAGGAGCTCGGCCTCCCGGTTCATCCTCTCGACGAAGGCGCCTACGTCCCCGTCCCCGAGGTGCTCGGCGAGCGCGTAAGCGGCGTCGTTGCCGGAGGGGACCAATGCCGCCGCAAGCAGCTCCCGGACGCTCAAGGTGTCGCCCGCAAAGAGCCCGACGTTGCTGTAGAGGGGGGTGGCGAAGGCTGCGGCGTCCTCTGAGACGGTCACCTCGTCTTCGAGGCCAACCTCGCCTGTTTCGATCTGCCTCAAGGCCACGAGCGCGACCATGATCTTGTCCGTCGAGCCCATCGAGAGCCGTTCGGAGGCGTTCTCTCCGGCGAGGTACTCGCCACTCTCGGCGTCAGTCAGCACCCACGAGCGCGCCCCTACCCCCGGCTCGGCAAGAGCGCCCGGCGCCGCCACGCCCTGCAACGTCAGGACAAGCGCGAGTAGTATTGCGGTGTAGTACGAAGTCCTCAGCACGGGACCATAGAGGCTACGCAAGAAATGCGCGCGCGACAAGGGCCGGTACGGCGGCTATAATTGCCCCCGTCGTGTTTCGCACTTCCAACTCCCGCAGGTAGGGCCGTTGAAGCGCCTGATCGTCGTCTCGGTCGTGGTGCTCGTCGCCGCGTTCACCTACCGCTCTTTCGGCAGCGCCGAGACGGCTACCGGGTCTCTCACGCTCGAGCAGCCAGCCCCGGCCCCGGGCGACCGCGCCCCCGAGTTCACCACGCGGACCGCGGAAGGCGAGCGCTTCACGCTCACGGACGAGGGAGTCTATGTGCTCTCGTTCTGGAGCACCCTGAACGAGAGCTCCAACAAGGCGAAGCCGGGTTTCGCGGAGCTGGCGCACGAGTACAGCAACGACGAGGCATCCTTCGCGGCCGTCTACATAAACGGCGTCCCGGAGGAAGGCGGCGCCCCCTACGCAATGCTGCGGGAAGGCAACGGAAAGCTCACCTCCCGGTACAACGTCAAGCGGGTGCCCAGGCTCTTCCTGATCAAGGACGGCGAGGTGAAGCTGGTGTTGAACGGATACTATGAGGGGAGCGAACAGGACCTGAAGGATGCCCTGCAAAAGGTACTGCCGGACGCATCGTGAGCCCACCGCAATGAGATGAACCTGGAAAGGAACGAGATGACGCGAGAGCTGATGGTACGACTGTTCGGGGCTGTCGTCTTCGCGGCGACGGTGCTGGTGACGGTCCTGGCGCTGGTGCATCTTTTCTAGCTTCTCGGCGGCTCTCGTCGAGGGCCTTTATATGGCCGATGCGTGCCGAGAGGCTACGCCGGTCGTACTCCGGCGGAGCGCAACTCGTCTCTTGCGTTCTTCGCCGCCTCTCTGGCGGCTTTTCTGTAGTCCGTCTGCGAGGTTTCGTGGGCGTAGATCACGGCCCTGCTGCTGTTGACGAGGACGCCCGCGCCCGAGCTGTCGAGCAGCGGGCGTATGCCTGCCGCCCCACCTCCCTGCGCCCCGTAGCCGGGTACGAGGAAGAGTGCCTCGGGCAGCAACCCCCGAACGCGCCGGCCCACCTCCGGACGGGTCGCCCCGACCACGGCACCGGCGTCGGGGTAATCGCCCGCCCCGCCCCCGAGCTTTGCGACGAGTCGGGCCGCGACCTCGAAGAGCGGCGGGGCTGTCGCTCCCTGAAAGCGCTCGGCCGAGGGGTTGGAGGTCGCCACCAGGACGAAGACGCCCCCTCCGCGGCCCAGACCGCGGGCCACCTCGAGAAAGGGAATCACCGCGTCCTCCCCCATGAACGGGTTCACGGTGACGCAGGAGGCGCCGTAGACGCCGAGGTGCGCCTCGGCGTAAGCGGCCGCTACCGGTCCTATGTCCCCGCGCTTCACGTCAGCTATCGTCGGCAGGCCCAGGGAGGCGGCGTCGGATATCAGGGACCCGTAGACCTCCATCCCGGGAGTTCCGAGACGCTCGAAGAACGCCGCCTGCAGCTTGACGGCCGCCGCGTTAGGCTCGATGGCCTCGAGTATGCCCCTGCAGAAGACCTGGACCGCCTCTGCAGACGGCAGGTGCTGCAGTTCCTTCGGCAACCTAGAGGGTACGGGATCAAGGCCCACCACCAGCGGGCTCTCCTTGCGGCGGGCGGAGTCTACCAGCGCCTGCACCGCGGGACACCCTCGGTCAACAAAGAGGACACAGAAAAATGCCGCGGAGAGTAGGCTCCGCGGCACGCACCGGATCTCTCCAGGCTACTTGATCGAGTCTTTGAGTGCGTTGCCCGCGGTGAACTTCGGCACCTTGGAGGCGGGGATGTTGATCCTCTGCTTGGTCTGCGGGTTTATCCCCTGCCGGGCATCGCGCTGCTGGACGTAGAACTTTCCGAAGCCGGTGATCTGGACCTGGTTGCCCTTCTTGAGCTCCGACTCCACCACGTTGGTGAAGGCCTCGAAGAACTTCTGAGCTTCGTTCTTCGAGCCGTTGGTCTCGTCGGCGATCTTCTCGATCAGCTCCGTCTTGTTCATCGTCTGCTCAACCTCCCTTTACCGCTTGCACTCCTCTCCCCCCATGATCCGAGGGAATATACCAGAGACGTGTTGGCGCCTCAATGCCTATTCCCTACCCGTAAATCTTCTATCCTAAGCAGGGCCTGGAAGGAGACCCCCCCGAGCCGAGCCCCCGGCTCCTCTCGCCGGTCGAGCACCGCTACTATCGTTACGACATCGGCTCCAGCGCTCTGGAGGCTCCGGGCGGCCCGCACGGCCTGCGTCCCCGTGGTAACGACGTCCTCGATGAGGGCGACCCGCTCACCCCGCTCGAGGTTGCCCTCAACGTCCCGCCCGGCGGAGCTGCCGTGCTCCTTGGCCGCCTTGCGGACTATGACGTAGGGCAGCCCCGTAACCAGCGCCGCCGCAACTACGAGGGGGACGGCACCGAGCTCGACGCCCGCCAGGCGCTCGACGCCGGGGGGGAGCCTCTCCGCGAGGGCGTCTGCCAGGTCGCGCAGGAGGACCGGCTCGGTGGAGAAGAGGTACTTGTCCACGTAGAAGCTGCTGCGCTTCCCGCTGGAGAGAACGAAGTCGCCCTCGAGCAGCGCCGCCTCGCGGACGCGGGAGGCCAGGTCAGGGGGCACCGGCGTCGCGTTCCTGGCGCTCGAGCTCCTCGAGGGCCTCGTCGAAGGGGCCCAGGCCGATCCCCTCGACGAGCTCGCCGATCTCCCTGGACTCCCTGTCCGCGGCGTCGAGCTCCGTCTCGATGCCCGTGTTGATCTCCCCGAGGAGCTCCACGGCCCGGTCGAGCGTCCCGACGAGCTCCTCGTCGGGTACGCCGTCGAGGGCGTCGGCGAGCCTCTCGAGCTCCCCTACCTTCTCCTCGAGACCCTGGATCTCCGGGCGCTCCTCCATCGGCTCCGGACTATACACGATTCTCTACCTCCGAAACAGTGGTTACAACTGACATCTCGAGTGAGGCTCAACCCCTATTTCGTCACCCGCTCTATGGCCTTCATAAGGTCCTTTACCATCTCCTCCGAGACGCCGTCGCGGTCGGCGCGCTCCTCGACGAAGTCCTTGAGCAACAGGTTGTTTATACGCTTGATGGCCGAGAAGATGGCGTTGGTCTGCTGGACGATCTCGGCGTAGGTCACGTCGCCCTCCTCGACCATCTTTGCGACCCCCCGCACGTGCCCCTCGACGCTCTTGAGACGCCTGATAACCTCGTTCTTGTTCTCCCGCTGCAACCCTACCCTCCGTCTAGCTCCTCCAGGACTTCGCCAATCACCGTCGCGTCGTGGAAGAGGATGTCCCCCGCGGGCAGGTGCTGGACCCGCTCGTGTCCCTTGCCCGCCACGACGACGACGTCCCCCTCGTGTGCCGCCTCCAGCGCGCGCCGGATCGCCGCCCGCCTGTCCAGCAGCACCTCGGTGCGCGCGGGGTCGGCCCCAGCCGCGACTTCCCGGGCGATCTTGGCGGGATCTTCTGCGTAGGCGTCGTCGGTGGTGACGATGCTGAGGTCGGCGAGACGGGCGGCCACCCGGCCCATCTTCGGGCGCTTGTCCCCGTCCCGCTCCCCCGCAGCCCCGAACACGCAGATCACACGCCCCCCCGGCCTCCCGCCGTTCTCCACCAGCGCCCGCGCCACCCCGAGGACGGCCTCGAGCCCCACGTCGGTGTGGGCGTAGTCCACGATGACCTCGAACCCGCGGCCCCCTTTCACCCTCTCGAAGCGTCCTGGCACCTGCCCCATCCCCCGCACGGCCCCGGCCACAACCTCCCCCTCGATGCCCGCCTCCAGCGCGAGGGCGGCCGCCCCCGCGACGTTGAGCACGTTATAGGTTCCGAGCAGCGATGAGCGGAGCTTCAGCTCGCCGCCAGCGTAACGGAGCGCGAAGCTCGTGCCTGTCCGGGTAGTCTCGATTCGCGCTACGCGGTAGTCCGCGTCGCCGCTTCCCCCGAAGGTCCTGACCCCAGCGACCTCCTCCCGGAGCCGCCGTCCCCAGGGGTCCTCTACGTTGGCTACCTTGGGTCCGTCGCTCCAGCGAAAGAGCTCGCGCTTGGTCTGGTAGTACGCCTCCATCGAGCCGTGCAGGTCGAGGTGGTCGCGGGTGAGGTTGGTGAAGAGCGCGCCCACGAAACGGGTCCCGGCGACGCGCCCCAGCGCTATGCCGTGCGAGGAGACCTCCATGACGACCCTGCGGACGCCCGCGTCGCGCATCCCGGCGAGCGTCTCCTGCACCTCGACGGCCTCGGGGGTAGTGCGGACCGCGGGGCGCCGACCGGCGCCGGAGACGGTCTCCACCGTGGTCATGAGCCCGCACGTCTTCTCGCCGTAGGCGCCGGCGAGGATGGCGTGAAGCGCGTAGGCCGTGGTCGTCTTGCCGTTGGTGCCGGTAACCCCGTAGACTTCCATGCCCGACGAGGGGTCGCCAAACACGGCGCGCGACAGCGCGGCGAGGGCGTCCCGGGCGTCCGGCACGACGGCGGTCGGCGCATGAGGGAGCTCTCGCTCAGCGACGACGAGGGAGGCCCCCCGGCGCAGGGCATCGCGGACGAAGTCCGTCCCGTCACGCTTGAAGCCGGGGACCGCGACGAAGGCGAAGCCGGGTCTGACGCGCCGCGAGTCGTAGGCGACGCCCCTCACCCCTTCTTCTGCGCTCGCAGGAATCTCCGTGCCGAGAACCCGCGCAAGGTCTGCCCGGTCCAGGATCACAGCCCGTAGTGTAGCAAGGGTACGCCGAAACGCTCCCGAAACCGGCGCGAAACAGCACCGAAATACTACGTGGGACGCCAGATGCAGGGGTGTGTGAAAGAAAATACACGAAATGGGCCCCAAATTACCATGACTACACATATGTGGTGTGCTACCCTACGCCAGTCAATTTTACGGCAATTTCACAAACTCCCGCCTTGCGCGGTGAGAACGAGCAGCGATGGGCTACGGTCGAGGAGAGGAGATAGATGGCGGCCGAAAACTCCATGATGCTGGCGGAGCGCACCGACGAGCTTCTCAACAGGGGGAGAACTCAGGGCTTTATCAGTACGGAGGAGGTCGCCGACCTCGTTCAGGAGGGTGATCTATCGGCGGCGGAAGTCGAGGAGTTCTATGCGGCACTCGAGGAGGAGGAGATAACCCTCGTGGAGGGCGAGGCTCCTGAGGCATCCGGGGAGGCGGCCCCGGACGCCAAGATCCACGAGGCGCCGGCGATCCAGATCGCCCACGCTGTAGCTACCGGGGACTCGATTCGTATGTACCTCGCGGAGATAGGACGGGTGCGGCTCCTCACCCATGCCGACGAGATAAGGCTGGCCAAGGGAATAGCCCGCGGCGACAAGCGCTGCAAGGACAAGCTCGTCGAGGCCAACCTCAGGCTCGTCGTCTCCATCGCCAAGAAGTACCGCAACCGCGGGGTATCGTTTCTCGACCTTATCCAGGAGGGCAACCTCGGGCTGATCAGGGCCGCCGAGAAGTTCGACCACACCAAGGGCTACAAATTCTCCACCTATGCCACGTGGTGGATCCGCCAGGCCGTAACGCGCGCCATAGCCGACAAGGGACGCACCATAAGGGTCCCCGTCCACATGGTCGAGAAGATAAACAAGTTCCACCGTACCCACCGGCGCATGGTCCAGCTCCTCGGGCGCGAGCCCTCCGGCGAGGAGATCGCACGCGAGCTCGGCGTGCCGGTAGATGAGATCTTGAGGCTGCAGGAGATCAGCCAGCGCTCCATTAGCCTCGAGACGCCTGTCGGCGACGACGACTCCTCAGAGCTCGGCGACTTCCTCGAGGACGCCGCCTCCGCGACGCCCACCGACGCCGTCTCGGAGTCCCTGTTGAAGCTGCACCTGCGTGAGGCGCTCGACGAGCTACCCGAAAGGGAGCGCCAGATCATCGAGCTCCGGTTCGGGATGAAGGACGACAGGCCGCGCACCCTGGAGGAGGTCGGGCGCGAGTTCGACATCACGCGCGAGCGGGTACGCCAGATCCAGATGAAGACACTGAACCTCCTCCGCGAGCAGCGCCGCACCCAGAACCTGCGTGAATACCTCCGGTAGAGCCGGAAAGACCCTGGACACCTCCGAAGAGCTCCACGAGTTCGTCTGCGACGTTGCCCGCAGGGCCGGGGAGCTCCAGCTCTCCCGCTATGAGGACCCCGGCAGGGTGAGGGAGAAGGCCCCGAAGGACATCGTCACCGAGGTGGACCTCCTGTGCGAGGAGCTGATGGTGAGCGCCATCAGCGAGCGCTACCCTGACGACGCCATCTTGTCAGAGGAACAGGGAGGCGAGATCTCCGCCTCCGGCGGCCGTACCTGGCTCCTCGACCCGGTGGACGGCACCGCCAACTTCGCGCGCGCCAACCCGATCTTCTGCGCCTGCGTCTCGGTACTGGAAGGCGACACCGTCACCCACGCCGCCGTCGCCGCGCCCCGACTCGGCGACCTGTACCACGCCCGACTCGGCGGCGGGGCCTACAGGGATTCCCGAGGTGGCCGCTCGCCATTGCGCGTCAGCGACACCGGGAAGCTCGAGTACGCCTTCTTCGGCGCCGACCTCGCCTTCAGAGGAAGCGGCGCTTCCGGGCCGTGGCAGGTCCTCTCCGCCTCGTGGCAGTTGCGTGCCATAGGCAGCGCAGGCGTGCGGGGCGCCTGGCTGGCCGCCGGCTACCTCGACGTCTCCATCGGCACCCGCAACACGGCCTGGGACTACGCCCCGACCGTCCTGCTCGTCAGCGAGGCCGGCGGCAAGGCCACCGACCTCGACGGCGGGCCCTGGACTCCGGCCTCTGAAGGTCTCGTAGCCACCAACGGCCGGCTGCACCCGGAGGTGCTCGATATCCTGGCGGTAAAGGGCTAGCCGGAGCCTGCTCCGGCTAGCCCTTTCCTAGAAGACGCCCCGGTCGCGGGGGCCGGCGGGTGATACGGGTGCGGGAGAGGCAGACTGCGGGGCTGGTGAGGCCGACTGAGGCGCAGGTTCGAACTCTCGCTCTGGGTCCTCCCTCTCGTCGGCGAAGCGGTTATCCTCGGTGTCGGAATCTCCGGTGGTGCTCTCGGTAGTTTCGTCGTTATCTTCGGTCGTCTCCTGCGGCGGGACCGCGCGACCGTCGGACTTGATCTGGAGGTCCATAAACGGGCTCGGGACGTCGAACTCCTGTTCCGGGTACATGCTCACGGCGTCCTGCATGTACAAAGACCAGATGTCCAGCGGGTAGTTCTCGCCGTTGATCTCCGGCAGGCCGTTGATGTTCACCATGGGCGTCCGCTCGTCCGGGTAGCCGACCCAGACGCTCGTCGAGAGCTGCGGGATAAAGCCTATAAACCAGGCGTCGACGAAGTTGTTCGTCGTGCCCGTCTTGCCTGCCGACGGGCGGCCTATCTCCGCGTCGAGGTCGTGATAGTAACTGGCTGTGCCGTCCGTGATCACACGCCGCAGGGCCTGGGTTACCATGGCCGCCTCGTCGCGGGTGAGGGCCTGCTCGTTCTTCAAACGGTGCTCCTCGACGACGATCTCCTCGCCGTTCTCTTCCTTGGTCACCCTCTCTACAAGGTAGGGTCTCATGTGCACGCCCTGGTTGGGCAGAGTCGAGTAGGCGGAGGCCATCTCCAGTGGCGTCACACCCTTGCCGAGGCCTCCGATCGCGGTCGAGGGGTAAGCCTCGACCTCGCTCGTTATGCCCATCTCGTGGGCCTTCTCGACGACGTTCTCCAGCCCGATGTCCAGCGCGAGCTGGACGAAGACGGTGTTATCCGAGTCGGCCATCGCCCGCTCGAGGGTTATGGGGCCGCGCTCGATGAAGTCGTAGTTGTCCACCACATAAGGGTCTTCGTAAGGCCCCATGGGCACCTCCAGGTGCTCGGAGACGTAGGTGGTCTCGGGCGAGATCCCCTGCTCTATGGCCTCGGCGTAGACGAAGGGCTTGAAGGAGCTGCCGGCCTGCCGGTGGGCCTGGGTGGCGAGGTTGAACTTGACCTGGTCGAAGTCCGATCCGCCGACCATCGCCCTGACAGCTCCCGTCGCCGGCTCCACGGAGACGAGCGCAGCCGAAGGGTCTCCCGCCTCGGGGTCCACGATTGAGTCCACGGCCGTGTTGGCCATCTCCTGGAGTCTCGGGTCGAGGGTGGTGTGGATCTCCAGGCCGCCCTCGTAGACCGTCTCGTCGCCGTACTCCTCGGCCAGCTCCCTGCGGACGGCGTTGAGGAAGTACTCGTTGTCGTTCTCGTGCTCGACGCGGCCCCTGCTGAGGACGAGGTCGGCCTTGACGGCCTCGTCGTGCTCCTTCTTGGTTATGTAGCCATACTCGAGCATCCGGTCGAGCACGACGTTGCGGCGGTCCTTTGCGGTCTTCGGGTCGATAAACGGGTCGTAGACGCCGGGTAGCTGGATGATCCCGGCCAGCAGCGCGGACTCGGGGAGGGTGAGGTTCTCGGCCTTCTTGTTGAAGTAGGTCCTGGCGGCGGCGTCGGCGCCGTAGGCGTTCGCGCCGAAGTACACGGTGTTCAGGTACTGCTCGAGGATCTCCTCCTTAGAGTGCTCCTCCTCGTACTGCCAGGCGAGCGAGGCCTCGGCGAACTTGCGCTCGAAGCTCGGGATCAGGCGCTGCTCCTGGGCTATGTAGGTGTTCTTTATGAGCTGCTGGGTTATGGTGGAGCCGCCTTCCCGGATGGAGAGGCTCTGGATGTTCTCCACGGCGGCGCGGCCTATAGCCTCGAAGTCCAGCCCTCTGTGCTCGTAGAAGCGGTGGTCCTCGATGGAGATGACCGCGTCGTGCAGCGTCGGGTCTATCTTCTCGAGAGGGACGACGTAGCGGTTCTGGACGCCATAGAGCTCGTCCACGACGTTGCCGTTGGCGTCGTAGACGACGGAAGTCTGAGCGAGCTCGGTGGAGGAATAATCGTCGAGCTCGGGCATGTCCTCGGCAAGCGCCGTGTAGGTCTGGGCGAAGCTGGCGAAGAGCACGACGACCCCGAGTACCCCCACCGCACAGACGATCAGGAAGACGTTACGCGCCGTCGCCAGCCAGTTGCTCTTCTTGCGCATCCGGCGCCGCCGGCGGTTCATCATGCGCAAATTCCCGTTCTGCATGAAGGGGCTATTATACAGAATGGCTGCCGCCGTCCCCCAGGAGGAGGGTTACATCGTTAGACACGCAAACCTACACCGCGAGATGTTCCCCGCCCTGGCCGGGAACGACTACGTCTACCTGAACACCGGCAGCAGCGGACCGCCCTCCTACGAGACTATCGAGGCCGGGCACAAAGCCGACGACCTCTGCTCCGGTCCGGCCTACCTGGAGGGCCCCGGCTTCTACGCCCTTCAGGCCGAGCTAAGAGAGCGCGCCCGCGAGGCCGCCGCTCGGGTGATCGGGTCAGACCCCGAAGAGGTCGCCCTTACCCAGAACACCACCCAAGGGATGAACCTGGGCGTGGCTTCGATCGACTGGCGCGAAGGCGACGAGGTCGTCTCGACCACGACCGAGCACCCGGGATGCCTCGTCCCCCTCCACAACCTGAGGGGGCGCTGCGGCGTAAAGGTGAACCTGGTCTCGCCTCCCTTGACACCAGAGAAGATAGAGGCCGCCATAACCCCGAAGACGCGCCTCGTCGCCCTCTCGCACGTGGACTGGACAACCGGAGAGGTGTTTCCGCTCGCCGGGATCTGCGCCATCGCGCGAGAGCGCGGCATCCTGACCCTCGTAGACGGCGCCCAGTCGGTCGGCAACATCCCCGTGGACGCACCCGCCACGGGCGTCGACATCTACGCCTTCACAGGCCACAAGTGGGTTCTGGGACCCGAGGGCATCGGCGCCCTCTACGTCCGGCCCGGTCTCGAGGTCCACAGTACTAACGTCGGCTTCCTCTCGCTCGCAGACCACCTCGCCTTCGACGCCGATGGCGGCTACGAACTCAGAAAGGGTGCCCGGCGCTTCGAGGCCTCGACGGGGAGCCCAGCCCTCTGCGCCGGGTTCGCCGCCGCAGCGGAGGCCGTCTATGAACGGGGAGAGCTCGTCTACGAACGGATCCTGGACCGCGCCGAGTTGCTCCTGGAGCTGCTCTCGGAGATGCCACGTATCACGTTGCGCACGCAACGGCCCGCACAGTCCGGCCTCGTGAGCTTCGAGGTCGATGGGCTGGCATCCAAAGAGGTAGCGGAGCGCCTGCTGGAGGAGAGGTTCGTTCTTCGGTACATTCCAGGGGCTCGCTCATACGTCCGGGCGAGCACGCACCTCTTCAACACCGAAGCGGAGATCGAGAACCTGGCAAGGACCGTTGGCAGGCTGTAGACGCTAACCGTCGGCCATCTCGAGAAGGACGTCTACCGCCGCCTTGATATCGGGTACGAGGTGATCCGGCTCCGCACCTCGCAAGGCTCTCTCGGTGAAGGCGCCCCAGCTCACGGCGACGCTCTTTACGCCGGCGGCTCTGGCCGCGGCGACGTCGAAGGGTGAGTCGCCGACGTAGGCAGCCTCGCTCCTGGGAACGGCGCCGAGGAGCTCCAGCCCTTTGAGGAGCGGCTCGGGGCGAGGCTTGTGCTCTTCTGTGTCCTCCATCGTGACCCACGTGTCCACGACCTCACCGAGGCCGGGGAAGGTCTCGAGGGCCATCTCCACGGAGAAGCGGCGTTTCGAGGTCACGACGGCCACCCCTACACCGGCTGCGCGCAGTCGTGCCAGAGCGTCCTCGACGCCGGGGAACTCTCTTATCAGGGCGTCGTGGTGCTCTTCGTTGTGGAGCCTGTAGGAGTCGAGGAGCGCCTCGGCGTTCTCGGCGCTCAGGAGCTCCATCTGGCGCGGCAGGGGCTGGCCGACGTTGGCCATGAGGACCTCGCGTGCCAGGTCGTCGCGTCCCAGCACCTCGCCCGCGGCGTGGCGCATGGACTGGTAGATGAGCTCGGTCGTATCCACTAGCGTTCCGTCGAAGTCGAAGAGCGCGGCCTTCAACACCGCTTACTTGAGCCCGGTCTCGAGAAGGTCGCCAACGTTCCAGGAGTCAAGCTCCTCGATGGCGGCTGTGTCGGTCAGTTCGAGGTGGACGGGGGTGACGCTGATCTCTTTGTCCCTGATCGCGGAGAAATCCGTTCCGTCCTCGTCGTGGTGGCCGGGCGGGTTGTTGTAGATGTCGTAGCCGACGCGCCCCTCCTCGTCTCTGACCTCGATGAGCTCGTCTTGGTAGAAGCGGCGGCCGAGTCTCGTTACACGCGCGCCGTTGAGCCTCTCCCTGGGCACGTTGGGCGCGTTGACGTTGAGGATACGGCCCTGCGGGAGCCCCTTGAAGGCAAGCTTGGCCAGCCGGGCCGTGAACTCCGCCGCCGGCCCGAAGTGCAGCTCGTTCTCGAGGGGGATGTTCTCCTCGACTGTCTGGTGCCAAGGACGGTCTATGCTCAGAGAGACGGCGATCCCCGGCACCCCGATGACGATCCCCTCCATGGCCCCCGCGACCGTCCCCGAATACGTTATGTCATCGCCCAGGTTCTCGCCGTGGTTGATCCCCGAGACCACTATGTCCGGCTCGAAGTCCATGAGCCCCAGAGCGACGAGGCGCACGCAGTCGACCGGCGTCCCGGTGCAGGCGTAGCCCAGAACGCCGTCGGCCATCTCGCGCTCCTCGACGTGCAGCGTGGAGCCGAAAGTTATGCTCCGCCCTACCCCGCTCCTGTTGCGGTCGGGGGCAACCGTGATGACGTCCCCGATCTTCTCCAGCGCCTGCCGGGCCGCGAGGAGCCCCGGCGCCTCGATACCGTCGTCGTTGGTCAGTACTATGCGCATGTCTCCGAAAATCTTCTCGTCCCGGCCACGAGGCCGCTAGCACTCTCCATAAGCAAAGGGAAGTG
This sequence comes from Rubrobacteraceae bacterium, assembly GCA_035761765.1. Lineage (GTDB taxonomy): Bacteria > Actinomycetota > Rubrobacteria > Rubrobacterales > Rubrobacteraceae > JALYGY01. The sequence goes on along the minus strand of DASTQK010000301.1, from coordinate 22,302 downwards.
ATTCTACCACCCCGACGAAGACGCTCTGCCGCAGATCTCTTTACGCCGTTCGCGAAAAAGACACCCCTCGCCAAAACCCCGGCTCCCGAGATCGAGAAGGGAGGACCGGGGCAAATTACCCAATAAGAGATATGGACAAATCCGGAGCTTTGCGTTAGATTACCGCGGCTGTGTCCCCTGGAGATCACGTGAGGTTCCTTATGTTCGCGGACGCTGCAGAATGGTTCAGGCATCGCTCCTACGACTACCGGCAGTTCTCCGACCTCGAGGAGCTGGGCCGCCGCAAGCGCGAGCTCGGGCTGACGGTCAGCGCGGTCCTGCCGTGCCGCAACGTCGCAGATACGGTGGGTGGGATCGTGGACGAGATCTACGCCGTCAACGAGCGCGCGGGGGAGGAGCCGCTGGTCGACGAGATTCTCGCGGTCGACGCGGACTCGGCGGACGGGACGGCCGAGGTCGCCGCGTCCAGGGGCGCTGCGGTGTACTCGGAGAACGAGTTGATGAGCAACTACGGCGGGGCGCATGGGAAGGGCGACGCGATGTGGCGCTCCCTCTCGGTCGCGCGCGGCGACCTCGTCATGTACGTCGACGCCGACACGAAGGACTTCAGGCCCCAGCTCGTCTACGGGATCCTCGGGCCCATCCTGCACGTGCCGGAGGTGCGCTACGTCAAGGCCGCTTACCGGAGGCCGTTCAAGAGCTACGAGACCGTCGAGCAGGACGGTGGGGGCAGGGTGACCGAGCTCTCGGCCAAGCCGCTCTTCAACCTCTTCTACCCCGAGCTCACCGGCTTTGTTCAGCCACTCGCAGGTGAGTTCGTCGCGGACAGGGAACTCTTCTGCTCCATCCCCTTCCTCACCGGCTACGCGGTGGAGACGGGGATCATGATCGACATCCTCAAACGCGTGGGTCTGGGCGCGATGGCGCAGGTCGACCTGGGGACCCGGCAGAACCGCCACCAACCATTGCGTGATCTCTCCCGTATGTCCTATGCGGTCCTGCGGGCTGTCGCCAGGCGCCTGAGGCAGGAGGGACGCCTTAACCAGTCGAGGGACCCGAATCTGCCGGAGCAGCTCTTCCAGTTCTCCGACTACCTGCACGCCGTCGCGACCCCCGAGGGCCTCAAATTGCAGGAGTACGTCGAGGAGCTCGTCGAGCGGCCCCCCATAAACGAGGTCCTGAGGGTCGGGTAGCCGTGGTTCACGACCTCGGGGGCAAGCCCGGAGGGCCTGTAGAGAAGGCTCAACACGAGGTCGAGGACTGGGAGCGGCTGGCCGACGCCATCACCATCGCCCTGGACCTGAGAGGGATAAAGACCACAGACGAACACCGCCGCGCCATCGAGGGACTCGAGAACTACCGCAACCTCGGCTACTACGAGCGCTGGGTCGCCGGGACCGAGCAACTGCTCGTCGAGAAGGGCATCCTCACCCGCGAGGAGATAGACAACAGGGCGGCGGATATCTCCCGCCGCTGGGACGGGCCGTGACGGCGTTCGAGCCCGGTGACAGGGTCCGGGTACGCGCCTCCGAGAAGCCCGGCCACGTGCGTACCCCAGGGTATCTGAAAGGAAAAGAGGGGAAGATCGATTCGGTGCTCGGCAAGTTCCGAAGCCCCGAGGACCTCGCCTACGGCCTCTCCGGAGAGCCCGAGAGACCCCTCTACAAGGTGGAGTTTCTGCAAACGGAGGTCTGGGACGGCTACCAGGGTTCCGCCTCCGACCGTCTCTACGCTGACGTCTACGAGCAGTGGTTGGAACGAGGGGGAGGTGCCTCGTGAGCGAAGGTCACCCGCACGAGGAGATCAGGCAAGAGAGCAGCCCCTACGCTGCGCGCATTCGGGCCATAGAGGCGCTGCTCCTCGAGAAAGGCGTACTCACGGAGCCGGAGATCCAGGACCGCATCGCTTACATGGAGGCCCGCTCGCCCGCCAACGGGGCGAGGCTCGTAGCGCGGGCCTGGGTGGACCCGGAGTTCAAAGAACGCCTCCTCTCCGACACCAAGGGCACAGCACAGGAGCTCGGCATAGACGCCTCAGGTCCTGTGGAGTTCGTAGTCGTGGAGAACACGCCAGCGGTGCACAACCTGATCGTCTGCACGCTCTGCTCGTGCTACCCGCGGGCCATCCTGGGACGCCCGCCCGACTGGTACAAGAGCTTCGAGTACCGCTCGCGCGCCGTCAGAGAGCCCCGCGCCGTCATGCGCGAGTTCGGCTTCGAACCGCCCGGGGACGTCGAGGTCGCCGTCCACGACAGCACCGCCGATATACGGTACATGGTGCTGCCGATGCGCCCGCCCGGCACGGAAAACTTGAGCGAGGAACGGTTGGCCGAGCTGATAACGCGCGATTCCCTTATCGGGGTCTCCGTTCCCCGCTGCGCAGGGGGATAGTTAGCGGCCAACTATCCCGGCGTGGGCTCTCGGCAGATACTCTTGCTGAGCGGCTATCCGACCTTCTCTTTCTCCTCCTCTCTTTCGTTGGCGGCGAGCACCCTATCGACGAGGTTCGGCGGGACTTCCTCGTATTGACCGGGCTCGACGTGGAAGTTGGCGCGCCCTCCCGTGATGGAGCGAAGGTCGCGGGCGTAGGTGAGCATCTCGATCTGGGGCACCTCGGCCTGTATGACCTGGCGCTCTCCGCGCTGCTCGATGCCCATGGGGCGCCCGCGCCGGCCCGAGAGGTCGCCCATGATGTCCCCGACCATCTCCGTCGGCGCGAGTACCTCGACCCTGACGTAGGGCTCCAAAAGGACCGGCCTTGCCTGCTCGACGGCGTTCTTGAACGCCATGGATCCCGCGACCTTGAACGCCATCTCCGAGGAGTCTACCGAGTGGAAGGCGCCGTCGTAGAGACGAACCTTCACGTCCACGACCGGGTAGCCAGCGATCGGCCCCTGGCGCATCGCCTCCACGATACCCTTCTCGACCGCCGGAATGAACTGGCGTGGGATCGCACCCCCCACGATAGCATCCTCGAACTCGAAGCCCTCGCCGCGCGGGAGCGGAGAGACCTCGATCTTTGCGTCCCCGAACTGCCCGCGTCCGCCGGTCTGCTTCTTGTAGCGGCCCTGGGCCTGCGCGGTGCCCATGATCGTCTCCTTGAATGGAACCTTGGGCTCCCTGGAGGAGACCCCGACCCCGTAGCGCCTGCTTATGCGCTCCAGCGCGAGCTCGACGTGCATCTGCGCGAGTCCGGCCAGGATGTCCTCCCCCGTCGCCTCGTCGCGCTCCAGCTTGAGCGAGGGGTCCTCGTCCGTTATGCGCCTTATGGCGTCGAAGACCTTCTCCTCTTCGCCGCGCGCCCTGGCCCCGACCGCGAACGCCGAGGTCGGCTCCGGCAGCTCTACCGGCTCGAAGACCATCGGCCTCTCCGGCTTGCATAGAGTGTCGAAGGTGTTGGTGTCCTTGAGCTTGGCGACGGCGATGATGTCGCCGGCGACCGCCTCGTCCACGGAGACGCGCTCCTTGCCGAGGAGGTGTGCGATACCCCCGAGTCTCTCGGCGGAGCCTGTGCGCGGGTTGGTGAGCGCCTCGTCCGAGCGGCACCGCCCGCTCACGACCCTAAGTACGCTCAGACGCCCGGCGTACGGGTCCTGATAGGTCTTGAACACGTAGGCCGCGAATGGCCCTTCCGGGTCGCAGGGGACCTCATCACCTTTGTCTTCTATCCAGCGCGAGCGGTCCACGGGGCTCGGGGCGCTGCCCGCTATTACGTCCAGCAGCCGGTCCATCCCTACGTTGCGCTCCGCGCTGGCCGCCAGGACCGGGATGATGACGCCGTCGGCGATGCCCTTCCTTATCCCCTCGAACGCCTCCTCCGTCGAGAGCTCCTCGCCCTCGAGGTACTTCTCCAGGAGCGTGTCGTCGCTCTCGGCTATAGCCTCGAAGAGCTGTATCTTGGCCTCGTCTACCTCGTCCTCCATCCCTTCCGGGATCTCCGCTCTCTGCACCCCTTCGATAAAAGCCGTTCCGCTCAGCAGCCCGTAGACGCCCTTGAGGTCGTTCTCGCGCCCTATCGGGAGGTTCAGGGGCACGACCGCCTGCCCAAACCTCGCTCTTAGCTGATCTACAACCGCACCGAAGTCCGTGCGCTCCCGGTCGAGGTGGTTGACGACGATGACGTGCGGGATCCCCTCCCTCTCCCCCCTCCGCCACACGCGCTCGGTGACGACCTGGATGGGGTCCTGCGCGTGCACCACCAGGATGGCGCAGTCCGCCACCCTCTGGGCTACGAACGCGTCAGCGATGAAGCCCCCGTCGCCGGGGGTGTCCAGCACATTGACCTGGCGCCCCTTCCACTCGAGGGTGGCGACGCTCATCCCGAGCGTCATCCCGCGCTCGGCCTCCTCCTCGGTGTAGTCGAGGACATGATGCCCCGCAGGACCACTCCTCCCCGACGCCAGTCCGATCATCGTCTCCGCGATCGCCGTCTTTCCGCTGCCCCGGTGGCCGATCAAGCATACGTTCCGGATCACTGCCGGCTCCACAGCCACGAGACCCTCCTTTCCTCGACCCAATCTGTCGCCCCGTGCGGGGCGTTTAGCTTACCGCAAGGTCACCCGCCGCGCAGCCAACCCGGCCAACGCGCAAAGACGAGCGACGCGAGCCTGCTCCAGAGCGGTCTAGCGGCGCGAGTACGAGGTTATGCGCTCCCTGAGCCGTCGCATTCTCTCGGCGTTCTTGTGGTCTGCTATGACGACCTTCGAGGCGTTGAGCCCGGGAATGCCCATGACGCCGCCGCCGGGGTGAGTGCCCGACCCGCACAGGTACAGGCCGCTCACGGGCGTCTTGTAGCCCGCGAGCTCGGGGGTGGGGCGGAAGGAGAAGAGCTGGTCCAGTGACATCTCGCCCTGGAAGATGTTCCCACCGATGAGGCCGAAGCGATGCTCGAGGTCGTAGGGTGTGAGGACCTGGCGCTCTATGACCGAGTCCCTGAAGTTCGGGGCGTACTCGCCAAGGGTCTTTACGACCCGGTCGCCCAGAGCCTCGCGCGCGCCGTCGTCCCAGCTACCATCTCGCGGCTCGTAGGGAGCGTACTGCACGAAGCAGGTCATGATGTGCTTCCCCTCGGGAGCTATCGTCGGGTCCTTTGTGGTGGGGATCACCGCGTCAATCATCGGGCGTTCGGAGAAGCGGCCGTACTTGGCGTCATCCCAAGCCCTCTCCAGGTACTCGAGGGTGGGGCTGATTATGATCTCCGGGTGCTGCGGCCCTACCTCCTTGCCCGGCATGGCCGCAAGGTCAGGCAGCTCCGAGAGCGCGAGGTTGACCTTGGCGGAAGGACTCCGGTTCCTGAAGCCCCGCAGCTCCTCCACGGTCTCATCGGGGAGATGCTCCGCCCCGAGGAGCGAGAGGAGCGTCGTCTCAGGGTGCGCTCCGGAGACGACGACGCCGGCCTCGAAGGCGGTACCGTCTCTCAGGGTGACGCCGGTCGTCCGGCCATCCTTGACCTCTATGGCGGCGACCTCGGCGTTCGTCCGGACCTCCGCTCCCGCTGCGCGAGCCGAGGCCGCTATCGCCTCGGAGACCCCACCCATGCCACCGCGCACGAAGCCCCAGCCGCCCGTCACACCATCTATCTCGCCCATCCTGTGGTGCAAGAGCACGTATGCCGAGCCGGGGCTCATCGGGCCTCCCCACATCCCGATAACGCCGCCGGGCGCGAGTGCCCCCTTCACCCGCTCGTCCACGAAGAAGCGGTCCAGGAAGTCCGCGCAGCTCATCGTCATCAGGTCCACGAGCCGCGAGATGCTTCGCCTGTTCCCGAATGCGTAGCGTCCGAGAAAGAGCGCCTCGACCATGTCGCTCAGGGACCGGACGGCGGGATCCGGCGGCCTCCGATAGAGTAGCGGGCGCACGAGCTCGGCGAGCTCGCCGAGCTGGCGATTGTACTCCAGGTAGGCCCTGCCGTCCCCGGCGTTGAGACGCCCGATCTCCTCCGCCGCCCGCGCCGGGTCGTCCCAGAGCAGGAAACCGGACCCGTCCGGGAACGGGGCGAAGTAGGCCGGGTCGAGCGGGTAGACGTGGTAGCCGAACTTCGCCAGCTCGAGGTCCCGCACGACCCTCTCCGAGAGCAGACTCACCACGTAGGAGGCGGTGGAGACCTTGAAACCGGGCCATACCTCCTCGGTTACCGCAGCCCCGCCAACCAGGTGTCGCCGCTCCAGCACGAGCGTCTTCATGCCAGCCCTGGCGAGGTATGCCGCGCACACGAGCCCGTTGTGACCCCCGCCGATCACCGCTGCGTCGTAGCGCAACCCGTTCGACACCGCTCCACCCCCACACGACACCGCTTCCTGTACAATTGCGGCATTCTAGCAGCAATGAACGTCTGCCCGGCGGGAGGGGAGTATGCACGCGACGCCCGTAGCCAGCGAGCTTCTCGCGCCGTCGCTCGCCCCGTTCGGCCGCAGCAGCACCCTCCCCGCCGAGGCGTACACAGACGAGGCGGTGTTCCGGTGGGAGCTGGAGCACTTCTTCGACGAGAGCTGGGTCTGCGTGGGCCGCGCGGACGGCCTTATGCAAGCCGGCGACCAGCGTGTCGTCGAGTGGCACGGCTGGCTCTTCGCCAACGCAAGCGGCGACGCGCCCCCGATCGAGGAGCACACGGGCAACCTCGAGGAGTTCGTCAGGAGTTACACCTGCGGCGAGCTCGATGTCGCCGCCCGCCACGACTACGAGGTTGCGGCCAACTGGAAGATCCTGGCCGAGAACTACCACGAATGCTACCACTGCTCCTCGATCCACCCTGAGCTCTGCGAGGTCAGCCCGCCCGATAGCGGCGGCGACAACCTGGAGCCCGAGGGAGCCTGGATCGGGGGCCCCATGGACCTCTACGACGGCGTCGAGACGATGTCGCTAGACGGCAGGAGCCACGCCCCGAACCTCCCCAATCTCGCCGCAGGCCAGGACCGCAAGGTCTACTACTTCCAGCTCTTCCCCAATCTGCTCCTAAGCCTTCACCCGGACTACGTCTTGACCCACCGCCTGGATCCTCTCGCCCCGGACCGCACCCGCGTCGAGTGCGAGTGGCTCTTCAGTCGCGAGGCCACGGGAACGGAGGGCTTCACCCCCTCCTACGCCAGCGACTTCTGGGACCTCACCAACCGCCAGGACTGGCACGCCTGCGAGTCTGTCCAGCGGGGCGCAGCGTCGCGCGGCTACCGCCGCGGCCCGCTCTCGCCCCGCGAGGACGCCGTCTACCAGCTCATCACCATGGTCGCCAACGGATACCTCGAAGGCAAGGTATCCCGTCCTGCGAGCCGCGTTGCGGAGACAGCCGGGTAGGAAACTTGCAGGACAGGCGCCCCCGTCTCTCCGGGGAACTGCCTCTACACCATCAGCAACACCGGGTTCTCGAGCGTCTTCTTGACCTCGGCCATGTACATAGCGCCGTCGCGGCCGTTGGCGATACGGTGGTCGGCCGAGAGGGTGAGCTTCATGAAGCTCCCCGGCACGATCTCGCCGTTCTCGTCGTAGGACGGGCGCCTCTCGATGCTTGAGACCGCGACGATAGCCGCCTGGGGCGGGTTGATGATCGCGGTGAAGCTCTCGATGCCGAACATGCCCATGTTCGAGACCGTTATGGTCCCGCCCTGGTACTCCTCGGGCTTGAGGCCGCCCTCGCGCGCCCTAGTGGCGAGGTCCTTGGACTCGCGTGATATCTGCGCGAGTCCCTTGCTGGCTATGTCCCTTATGACGGGGGTTATGAGGCCCTGGTCGAGGGCTACGGCCATCGCCATGTCTACCTTCTCGTGCAGCTCGACGCCTCTGGTGGTGTAGAGGGCGTTGAGGTTCGGGTAGTTGCGCAACGCCACGGCGCACGCCTTCATCACGAAGTCGTTGACCGAGAGCTTGAGGCCCTCAGCCTCGAGCTGGGCGTTGAGCTGCTTGCGCAGCTCCATCACAGCGTCCATCTTCACCTCGACGGTGGCGTAGAAGTGGGGGACGTGCTGCTTGGACTCCGTCATCCGCTCGCCGATCACCTGCATCATGCGCGTGGGCTCGACGAGCTGGGTCCCCGGCTCCTCCGTCGGCTCCGGGAGACGGGCGGGCTGGAATCCCTGCATCTGGGCCTGCTCGGGCTGGGGCGCCTCGACGTCGGCCTTTCCGTCCGTCTTCTGGGCGATGCCGCTCTCCATAGCCGCGCGCACGTCGCGCTCGACGATCCGGCCTGCGGGCCCCGAGCCCTCTATCTGCGAGAGGTCGAGGTTATTCTCCTCGGCCAGACGTCTCACTATAGGCGAGGCGCGGAAGTGACCGTCCGGCCGGCCGTCGGCCTGAGCGGGCGCCTCCTCCCTCTCTGGAGCCTCGGTGGCGGTCTGCGCCTGGGCTTCGCCATCGCCACCCTCTTCGGCCTCTGCTTCCGCCCCGCCAGCTTCGCCAGCGGCACGCTCGGGCACCTCCTCGCCCTCCCCGGCGATAAACGCGATAGCCTCGCCGACGGGGATATCCTGGCCCTCGTCGGCTATCAGCTGGGCGAGCGTGCCCGAGTCCTCGGCCTCCAGTTCCAGAGTTACCTTGTCGGTCTCGATCTCCGCTATCGCGTCACCCTCGGAGACCTCGTCACCCTCGCTCTTCAGCCACTTGACGAGGGTGCCCTCCTCCATCGCGTCGCCCATCTTGGGCATTATCACTTCAGGCAACTTACTTCTCCTCCATGTAAAGCACCCTGCGGGCCGCGTTGGCTACCTGCTTGTCGCTCGGGAAGGCCGCGAGCTCCAGGTTCCGCGCGTACGGCGCCGGGACCTCGGCCCCGCTCACCCTCTCCACGGGAGCGTCCAGATAATCGAAGGCCCGATCCTGGATAATCGCCGCTACCTCGCTCGCGACCCCGAACCACCGCCACTGCTCCTGTACCGCCACTGCCCGGTGCGTCTTCTCGACCGACTCGACGACAGTGTCCTCGTCGAAAGGCCGGATGGAGCGTAGGTCTATGACCTCGGCGCTGACGCCATCTTCCTCTTGCAGGGTGTCCGCTACCCGCAAACACAGGTTCACCTGCCGCCCGTAGGAGACGAGGGTTACGTCCGAGCCTTTGCGCGCTATCCTCGCCTTCCCGAAGGGGATGGCGTTATCGCCCTCCTCCACCTCGCCCTTCGTCCCGTAGAGGGCGCCGGCCTCCAGGAAGATCACGCAGTTGTCGTCCCGGATGGCTGTGAGCATCAACCCCTTGACGTCGTTGGGGGTGACGGGGGCTACGACCTTCAGACCCGGGTAGTGGCCGTAGAGGTTCTCCATCGAGTGGGTGTGCTGGGCGCTAAGCTGGACGCCGCCACCGTTGGGGCCCCGGATCACCATCGGCACCTTCACCTGCCCGCCGGAGAAGTAGCGCACCTTGGCGGCGTTCTGGATGATCTGGTCCGTGGCGAGGAACGAGAAGTTCCAGGTCATCATCTCGACAACGGGCCTCATACCCTCCATCGCCATACCGACGGCCGCACCGGTGAAGCCGAGCTCGGAGATGGGGGTGTCTATGATCCTCTTGGGACCGTACTGATCTATGAGGCCGTCGGTTATCAGGTGCGTGCCGCCGTAGACGCCGATGTCCTCGCCCATCAAGACGACGTTCTCGTCGCGGTCGAGCTCCATGACCATGGCCTCGCGCAACGCCTCGCGGTAGGTCTTGGTCTCGGCCATTACTCCTCCCCCAGGTACTCGTCTGCGCCGGCGTAGACGTCGGTGTAGAGTTCCTCGATGGGGGGCTCGTCGCTCTCGTCGGCGAACTTGACGGCTTCGTTTACGGTCTCCTTGGCCTCGCTCTTTATCTCGTCGAGCCGCTCCTCGTCTACGACGTTCTGCTCGAGCAGCTTCTTCTCGAGCAACCCTATCGGGTCACGCTGGCGCCACTCCTCGATCTCCTCCTTGGTGCGGTACTTCTCGAAGAAGTCCGCCGCTCCGTGCGGCGCCGTACGGTAGGTAAGGGCTTCCACCGCGTACGGCTTGCCGGTCTCCCTGATCTGCTCGGCCACCCGTTCGGCGCACTCGATGACGGCCTCGAGGTCCATCCCGTCCACCTTCTCGTTCTCTATGCCGTATGCGTCGAACTTGGCGGCGAGGTCGGTCATCGCCGTGGTACGCTCCACGCTCGTGCCCATCCCGTACTGGTTGTTCTCCACAACAAAGAGACAGGGGCACAGCCCGTCTTTGCCCCACAGCCCCGCGAGGTTCGCCGCCTCGTGGAATGCCCCGGTGCTGATGGAGCCATCCCCCAGGTAGAGCTGTGTTATATGGTCGGTCTCGTGGTAGCGCTGCGCGTAGGCGAGGCCGACGCCGAGGGGTATGTGGCCGCCGACTATGCCGTAGCCGCCCATCAGCCCGCGCTCGACGTCGAAGAGGTGCATCGAGCCGCCCTTGCCCTTGACTATCCCCGTGCTTTTGCCGTAGAGCTCGGCCATGACGTTCTTGGGATCCGAGCCCAGAAGCAGCGCGTGGGCGTGGTCGCGGTAGGCCGTGATGACCCTGTCGCCCTCCTTGAAGGCTTGCAGGAAGCCGGTAGCTACCGCTTCCTGGCCGATGTAGACGTGGAGGTAGCCCCCGATCTTGCCCTGCCTGAAGCCTCTCTGGCACGCTTCCTCGAACGCTCGGATAGCCACCATCTCGTGGTAGAGGTCCACGAGACGATCCGTGCCCGTAGCTACCGCGCCTTCGTTACGGGCCTCTTGCGCTTCCCCGTTTTCCGGGTGCCCGTTCTCTGCCGACATAGACGGCCCCTTCCCACCTCGCGGTACAACCCTGCGAACGACGAACAGAATAGCACTCTTCGCCGCCTCATACGCACATTTTATTGCCCGTAGCGCCCAGATGTATGCACGGTTGCTAGGCTTCTTGCCCATCTTTCTCCTCGAGCCAGGCCCGGAGCTGCCGGAAGGCCCTGGCCCTGTGGGAGTCTTCGTGCTTGTCCTCGCCCATCTCGGCGTACGTGAGATGAGTCCCCTGCGGCACGAAGATGGGATCCCACCCGAACCCCCCCTTCCCCCTCGGTTCGGCCGCGATCTCGCCCTGTATCACCCCCTCGAAGACGTGCACGGCCCCATGCGCGTCCGCCAGCGCAAGCGCACACACAGCGCGCGCTCCAGGGTCACCGCCGCAGAGCATCTCGATGATTCCCTCGTTGCCGACGCTACCTAGGAACCATTTGGTAAGCGCTCCCGGCAGCCCGTTCCAGGCTCCGACGACGAGCCCAGAGTCCTCGACGAGGACCGGATATGGCGGCGAGCCGAGCGCTTTGCGGGCGGCGCGAGCCTTGTGCGTTGCAACCTCGGCGAAGTCGAGGGACTGCACCTCGGGAACGTCAGGAGCCGCCCTCTCGAGTTCGACGCCGAGAATCCTCTGGGCCTCGCGGCGCTTGCTCTCGTTGGTGGTAACGAATACGGTTCTCATGGCGCGGAAGTCTACAATCCATGTGCCCTTTATGATACAGTCGCTGCCATGCAAGAAGTCCGGGTGGAGATCCTCGATGGGCTGGAGGTGAGGGGGAGAGAGCTCCGGCTCTCGGCCAACGCCGGGCGTTTGCGCATCGTGTTCCCGAAGGAGATCTGGGACCACGTCCTGACCAGCGCCGAGGCCTCCGAGGAGCCCGACGCCGCAGAGCTCGAGGAGCTCTACGCCATAAAGGAGACGCTCAAGGCCCACGCCGAAGAACAGGGCTTCGAGAGCGCCCTGGAGGGTATTCAGGTCCGGGGCCCCGGGCTCGAATATGACCTGGTGCTCAGGCCCGCAGGGCTCCTCGCCGTTACTACCGGCTACCTCTTCGCGCCGGTGGTCGAACGCGAGCTCATGGCGAATATAAGCGCCGGCCTCGCGGAGGACACCTTTGTCGAGCAGGCGTACGCGATCGGGGCCGTAGCGAACGAAGAGGCCCTCGCCGCTGGCGACGAGAACCTCAAGGCGCTCTCGGTCAGGGGGCGCCGCTGCTCCATCAGCCGCTTCGAGATGGCCCCCGAGCTCTGGCAGGTACTCTCGGAGAACCTCGGCTGGGAGAACGTCGAGACCTTCGCGACCGATGGGGGAACGTAATTGCCGCTCGTAGACCTCGACCGCTTCGACTTCCTCTATTCCGAGCGGGTCAAGGGGATGAAGACCGCAGCCACGCGCGACCTCATGGCCACGTTATCCAGACCCGGAATCATCTCGCTCGCCGGCGGCTTCCCTGACACGCGAGCCTTTGGAGAAGAGGCCTTCCGCGAGATCTCCGGCAACATAGCGGCCGACACCGCGCAGGCACTACAGTACGGCCCGACCTCGGGCCTCGAGCCCGTAAAGGACGTCATAGTCGAGGTGATGGCCGCGGAGGGCACCCCGGCCAGGCAGGAGGACGTCTTCGTCACCACCGGCGCTCAGCAGGGCCTTGACCTCATCGCCAAGGTCTTTCTCGACGAGGGAGATGCGATCCTCTGCGAGGGACCTACCTACGCCGGTGCCCTCAACGCCTTCGCCGCCTACAGGCCGCGCATAGCTCACGTCCCTATGGACAGGGCGGGTATGATCCCGGTCGCGGCCCGCGAGACGCTTGACAGAGCCCGCAAGCAGGGACTGCACGTCAAATTCATCTACACCGTCCCCAACTTCCAGAACCCCGCCGGGGTGACGCTGGTGACGGAACGCAGGCGCGAGCTACTTGAGATCGCGCGCGAGTTCGATCTCGTCGTGGTCGAGGACAACCCCTACGGAATGCTCCGCTTCGAGGGCGAGCCGCTCCCTACACTGGCGGCGCTCGAGCAGGAACAGGAAGGGCTCGTGGACCGGGTGGTCTACCTGGGGACGTTCTCGAAGATATTCGCGCCCGGCGTCAGGTTGGGATGGGTTCACGCCCAGCCGGGGATACTGCACAAGATCAACGTCGGCAAGCAGGGCGCTGATCTGTGCTCCTCGAACCTGTCGCAGATGATGATCTACTCCTACTTCCAGAACGCCGACTGGCGCTCCTACGTCGGGCGCCTAACCAGCATCTACAAGGAGCGCCGCGACGCGATGCTGGACGCGCTGGCCGAGTTCATGCCGAAGGAGGTCCACTGGACGCACCCTGAGGGCGGGCTCTTCGTGTGGGCTACTTTGCCCTCGTACCTGGACGCCACCGCGATGCTCCCGAGGGCCATCGCGCGCAACGTCGCCTACGTGCCGGGCGAGGGCTTCTACGCCGGCGGCGCCGGCAAGAACAACATGCGGCTGAATTTCTCCTTTGTCGAGCCCGAGCGGATCCGGCGCGGTATCGAGCTTCTCTCCGAGGTCGTGCGCGAGCGCATGGAGCTCCGGAGCGACCTGGAGCGCGGCTCGCAGCGCGGCGCGCGGCAGAGCCCCCGCCCGGCCAGCTTCGCCTCCGGCACGGACGGGTAGACGTTGGCGCGCGTTGCCGTCCTGCGCGGCGGGACCTCGATGGAGAGGGACATCTCCTTCATGACCGGGAACAGGGTCCAGCACGCCCTCGAGCGCCTCGGCCACGAGGTCTACCCGCTGGACATCGAGGATCCAACGACCGAAGCGCTGATGGAGCTCGCACCGGAGGCGGCTTTTGTCTGCCTGCACGGCCCCGGCGGCGAGGACGGCACCGTGCAGACGCTCCTGGAGACGCTCGGGATACCGTACACGGGGAGCGGGCCGCTCTCGAGCATCCGCTGCATGGACAAGGACTACGCCAAGAGGGCGGCGAGGGCCGCGGGCATTCCAACCCCGACTTTCAGGACCTTCTTCCGGCGGGCGATGAACGAGATGGGCGCAGCCGCCGCCCTGACTACCGCCGCCGACTACCTGAGCTACCCGCTCGTCGTCAAGCCCGCGCGCGAGGGGTCGAGCTTCGGGCTCTCGCGGGTCGAGGAGCCCGACGGGTTGCTCGACGCCGTCTACGAAGCCTTCGGCTACGACGCAAAGATCCTGCTCGAGAGCTGGGTGGACGGAACCGAGATCTCCGTCCCGATCCTGGAGCCAGCCGGCGAGGAGCCCAAAGCGCTGGGACTAGTCGAGATCCGGCCGCGCGAAGGCGCCTACAACTTCGAGGCGAAGTACACGCCGGGGGCCACGGATTTCGCGATCCCTGCCGAGATTCCCTCAGAGGCCGCCGCCAACCTCGAAGAGACGGCGCTGAGGGCCTACCGCGCTCTGGGGTGCTCGGGCTACGCGCGGGTGGACACTATCTTCTCCGACGGTACACCCTGGGTTATCGACGTGAAGACGATCCCCGGTTTCACCGAGACCTCGACCTTCCCGCTGGCGGCCGAGGCAGCGGGCATCTCCTTCGAAGCCCTCGTCGAGACGATCCTGGTGGCCGCCCTCCAGACCGAGGCCGCCGCGAAGTTGTGAGCCGGGTTTCGAGTCCGGACCACGGGTCGCCCGAGCGCCGGACGCGTGGAGGATGAGGGGAAGGACGGCGGGTACACAGCTGTCGCTGGTGGTGGCGGCGATCCTGCTCGGGCTCAACTTCGTCGCGATAAAGATCGCCGTCGTCTCTATCCCTCCGCTGCTCGTCGGCGCGCTGCGCTTCACAGCGGGCGGGCTACTGCTCCTCGCCATCCTGCGGCTCGTAGAGCGGCCGGCCCGGCCCACGCGCAGGCTCGTGCTCACCTCGCTGGGGCTGGGGCTTGTAGGGGGTACCATCTTCAACGCCGCCCTCAACGAGGGCACCCGCCTGACGAGCGCCTCTAACGCGGCCCTCATCATGGCGACGGCGCCGGTGTGGGGGATGCTCCTGGCCGCCGGGCTGAGGGTGGAATCGCTGAGAAAGACGAGCGTCGTGGGCGCACTGGTCTCGCTCCTCGGCGTCGCCCTAATCCTGGGGCGGGGGCTGCAAGAGGGCGGCTCGAGCCTCGCCGGGGACCTGCTGGTGTTCGTGGCAGCTGTGAGCTTCGGCGCCTACAACGTGCTGTCAAGAACCCAGCACGAGCGCTACTCGCCGCTGACCCTCGCGGCCTACGCGACCTTTATCGGGGGCTTTCTCATGTTCTTCCTCGTCCCCGCCGAGGTCGCCAGCGGCGACTGGGAGACGGCGAGCCTCGCCGCGTGGGCCGCCGTCGCCTACCTGGCCGTCTTCTCCACCGCCGTCGCGTACTGGATCTGGCAGCTAGGCATCGCGCGTATCGGCGCCGACAGGGTGCTCGTGTACCAGTACCTGATCACGCTCGTCGGCGTGGTCTCGAGCGTCGTCGTACTCGACGAAGCTTTCGGCCCTTTGAGGGTGCTGGGCGCGGCCGTCATCCTCGGCGGCGTCTATCTCGCCAGCCGGTAGAGAATCCTGGCCGGGCATCGGAGACCAGAGCTTCAGCCCAGGGTACGCCTCGGCGTGCGCCTTGTGCCTGGTCTCCATCGTCTGCTCGACGCTCATCAGCACGACCGTCCTGGTCAAACCGGATCGCCGCAGCCGTCGGATGCGCCTCTCGCGCGAGCTCATCCGCCGCGAGCGCTGGCCCAGGGGGAGGCTGCGGGAGTACCAGCAGCTACGTAAGAGGGATTGACGGGCTTGAGCAAGCCCGGCGTCTTGACCAACCGCAAAGTTGGCCGGCGAACCCCTCCAACGCGGCGAGCGCCATCCGGGCCTGGCGTTGTCTGCGCTCGGGCTTGGTGAGGCGGCGGCCCGCATCTCTTTTCGGGGCGGCGGGGACGAGACCCCAGTTCGAGTTTATGGGCTGGAGTGTGCCCTCCTTGGTGGTGATGTAGTAGGCGAGGGCGCCCATCATGGTTCCGCGCGGCATGGTTGTGGACTCTTCTCCACGAGCGATTCGGGCGGCATTGGTGCCGGCTATGAAGCCCATCGCGGCGCTCTCGACGTAGCCCTCGACGCCGGTGAGTTGCCCCGCGAAAAAGAGGGGCGCTTCGCTCAAGCTCTCCCTTATCCGCATGGTAGCCTCGAGCATACGGTTCGAGGGCAGATACGTGTTGCGGTGCATGACGCCCATGCGGGCAAAGTCCGCGTTCTCGAGGCCCGGTATGGTCCGGAAGACGCGCCTCTGCTCGCCCCACTTCAGGCGAGTCTGGAAGCCGACGATGTTGAAGAGCCGGCCCTCTGCGTCATCCTGCCTCAGCTGCACCACGGCGAAGGGCACTTCTCCGGTGCGCGGGTTGGGAAGGCCGACGGGCTTCATCGGGCCGAAGCGCAAGGTCTCTGGGCCGCGGCGGGCTATGGTCTCGACGGGGAGGCAGCCCTCGAAGTACATGTCCTCCTCGAAGTTCTTTATGGGGGAGAGCTCGGCGGTCGCGAGGTTCTCGACGAAAGCGTAGTACTGCTCTTCGGTCATGGGGCAGTTCAGGTAGGCCGCCTCGCCCTTGCCGTAGCGCGAGGCGAGGTAGACGACGCCAGCGTCAAGTGACTCGCGGTGGATAATCGGGGACGCCGCGTCGTAGAAGTAGAGCGTCTCCCCGGAGAGGCCCTCTATCTTCTCTACCAGGGCGTCGGAGGTGAGGGGGCCCGTGGCGACGACCGTGGGGCCGTCGGGGAGGCCGGTTGCCTCTTTGCGGATCACATCTATCTTCGGGTGGGCGTGCACGGTTTCGGTGACGGCACGCGCGAAGTCCTCGCGGGCGACCCCTAATGCGCCGCCAGCCGGAACCGAGTTCGCGTCGGCGCAGCGCACGATGACCGAGCCGAGTCGCCGGAGCTCCTCCTTGAGGAGCCCCGAAGCCGTCTCGAGAGAGCGATTCCCCAGCGAGTTCGAGCAGACGAGCTCGGCAAAGTCCTCCGTGTGGTGGGCGGGTGTCTGCTTCGTGGGGCGCATCTCCCAGACCTCGACCGAGCAGCCTGACTTTGCCGCCTGCCAGGCCGCCTCGCTTCCGGCGAGCCCGCCGCCTATGATCGTCACGTCCGGCATGGATCTCCCTCCAGGGAACCGGTAGCGTATTGCAGGAGCCGTCATTCTACGCCAGAAGAGCGAGAGGCAAACCACAGTGGCGCCACTGAGTAGTTACCGGCGTCATTCTCCTCCTCAGGTCACTGTCGGTGCTCCTGCCCGCGTAAGCGTCTTTCGGCGAACCGAGACGCGATATACTCGGCGGCCCTTCCGACACCACCGAACCTCTCCGTCGAGAAGGCGTACAGGAACCTCTTACAAGGTTCGCTACCAGGCCGTCGCGCCTCCGTCGACGACTATCGTCTGGCCGGTGATGTAGGCGGCTGCGGGTGAGGCCAGGAAGACGACGACCCCTTTCAGGTCCTCCGGGTTACCGAAGCGGCCAAGGGGAATATCGGAGAGCATCCTCTCCTCGAAGCTTTCGATCAGGGCCCCGCTCATGCGGGTCGGGAACCAGCCGGGGGCTATGGCGTTGACGGTTATGTCGTGCTTCGCCCAGCTCGTCGCGAGGTCGCGGGTCATCGAGATGACGGCGCCCTTGCTCGCGTTGTAGCCGACGGTCTGCATGTAGTCCGGGTTTCCGCCCACCAGGGCAGCGATAGAGGCAACGTTAATGACCGTCCCTCCAGACCCGCGCTCGATCATGCGCCGACCGACGGCCTGGCTCATGAGGAAGGTCCCACGCACGTTGACGGCGATGACCCGGTCGAACTTCTCGGGTGGCATCTCGTCGGGGGGAGCACCCCACGTCGCGCCGCTGTTGTTGACGAGCACCTCCACGTTCCCGAAGGTCTCGACGGCCGTCGAGACGACCCGCTCTACGTCCTCGCCTCGCGTAACGTCGCACTCCAGGGCGAGGGCGCGTCTGCCGCGCGCCTCTATCTCGTCTCTGACCTCCTCGAGCGGCTCCTTCTTCCTGGAGCAGAGGACGACGTTAGCCCCTGCGTCGGAGAGGGCCTCGGCCATGTAGCGGCCCAGGCCCCGGCCCCCGCCGGTAACGATGGCGGTCCTGCCATCGAGGCGGAAGAGATCGAACGTGTCCATGAAGGCTCCTTCCCCTAGACGATCGCGTTGCCCTTCCTCTCGAAGACGCGGAACGCCCCGGTGCCAAGCGCGACCAGGTTGCCCTCCGAGTCGTGTACCTTCGCCTCGGCTGTCGCGGTCCGGCGGGTGCGGTGGAGGACCTCGCTCTCGCAGGAAATGCGCCCCTCGTTGACCGCCCCCAGGAAGTGGACGTTCATCTGGATCGTCGCCGTCCTGACGCCGACAAGCGCGAGGACCGAGAGGCCCATGGCGGTGTCTATGAGCGAGGCGTAGACCCCGCCGTGCAGGGTGCCCGCGCCGTTGAGGTGGACGTCATCGACGTCGATGCTTATAACCGAGCGGCCCGGCTCGACCTCCACCACCTTCGCCCCGATATGCTTTGAGAAGGTCACTTCCTCGTCGAAGTACCGCGCGAGGCGCTCCAGCTGCTCCCCGTTCAGCGCCCCTCTACCGTCGCTCATCCGATCTCCCCTCTCAGTCTCTCGGTCCGCCAGCTACGTAGAGGATCTGCCCGCTCACGAACGAGGCCTCCTCCGAGGCGAGGAACAGGATCGCGGCCGCCACGTCCTCGGGCCATCCGGCGCGGCCCACCGGGATCTCCTTCACCATCTCCTCCACGAACTCCTCGAAGTCAAGGCCGAGCCGGGCAGCGGTCTCCCGGGTCATCTCTGTCTCTATGAAGCCGGGGGCTACCGCGTTGGCCGTCACGCCGTAGCGGCCGAGCTCGATCGCGAGGGTCTTGGTGAGGCCCAACACACCGGCCTTGGCCGCGGAGTAGTTGGCCTGACCGCGATTACCGAGGGCGGAGGTGGACGAGACGTTGACGATCCTGCCGTACCCCCGCTCGACCATGTGCCGCTGCGCGGCCCGGCTGCAGAAGAACGTTCCCGTGAGATGCACGTTCAGGACCGTCCGCCAGTCTTCGTCGGTCATCTTGTGGGAGAGGTTGTCCCTGGTGACGCCGGCGTTGTTGACGAGGATGTCGAGCCGGCCGTAGCGCTCGACCGTTCTTGCGATAGTGTCCTCTACCTCGGTGCGGCTGGTAACGTCCATGCGGGCCGCGAAGGCGTCCATACCGCCGTCCACGAGGACGGCGGCCGCCTCCGCGGGGTTGTCCGGCTGCACATCGGCCAGGCACACGCGGGCACCCTCGCGGGCGAAGCGCGTCGCCGTCGCGCGTCCGATGCCGCGTCCCGCACCCGTCACCAGCGCTACCCTGCCTTCGAGCCTTCCCATTTGCCTCCCTTCGGTCGTCGCAGCACGCCTCAGGCTCCGCCAGGCGGCTGATCGGCACGCTCCAGCCGCCACGCCCCGGTATCCAGCCCGGCACCCATCGTGCTGGTCTCCAGGACGCGGTTGGTGCGAACGCTACGGTCCATCAGGGTTCGCCCCCTTTGCAAGGCTGTTGGCGTGCAGGATCAGGGCCCTCACCCGCCCGCCGAAGTCGGCGAAGCGCTCGTCCTGGGTCTGGCCCCTCTTCCAGCGGGCATAGATCTGCTGCAGGATCACCGCCAGCTTGAAGTAGCCGAAGACAATGTACCAGTGCATCAGGGAGAGGTCGCGCCCGCTCTTCTCGGCGTACCGTCCCATGAGCTCGCTCCTCGTCATGAAGCCGGGCGTCGAGGTGACCGTCGGCATGACTGTTTGGAGCTGCTGCGGGTCTTCTGGCTCGTTCCAGTAGGAGAGGGAGACGGCCAGATCGAAGAGTGGGTCGCCCACCGTGGCCATCTCCCAGTCGAGAACCGCGCGAACCTCTGTGAGGTCCTGCGGGTTCAAGACCAGGTTGTTCAGCTTGTAGTCGTTGTGGATGATGGTGGGCGTGGGGCTCTCGGGGATGTCTTGGACGAGCCAGTCGGTGAGAGAATCTACGCCATCTATCTCTTCGGTCCTGGCCTTCTCGTAGCGGCCGATCCAACCCCTCACCTGCCGCTCGAGGAAACCTTCCGGTCTGCCCAGGTCCCCGAGACCGGCCTCATTGGGGTCCACGGCGTGCAGCTCCGCCAGAGTGTCGGCGACGGTGCGAGAGATGCCCCGGCACAACTCTTCGGTGGGCTCGACACCCTCGGGAAACTCCTCGTCAACCACCACGCCTTCGCGGCGCTCCATGACGTAGAAGGCAGCCCCTATGACCGACTCGTCCTCGCAGAAGAAGTACGGCTTCGGGGCGAGCGGGTACGCCGCGTGCAGCCTCGAAAGAACGCGGGACTCCCGGCCCATGTCGTGGGCCTTGGGGGGGATGGGTCCCAGGGGTGGCCGTCTCAGCACACCCTCCCAATCTCCCACCTTGAGCAGGTACGTAAGGTTCGAGGCCCCGGAAGGGAACTGGCGCACCTCGAGCTCGCCTCCGGGAAGACCTTCTATGCGCTCTCTGAGGTAGCGCTCGACCGCCTCGAGGTCGAACTCTTCCCCCTCACGCACGCGTATCGTCTCCAAGTTGTGCCTCCCTCTGGTCGGCAGCTTTCAGCTATTGGTTGGCCTCAAGACCAAGAGCGCTCACGCCGCGGCTTATCTGATTCACTGCGCCCGGTTGTCCCCTTCCCTTGTGCCGGTTCCTGGCCGATAGCTGGCCGGCGAAGCCGGTCCGAGCTTGCCCTCTCTGACCTCCGGGACTAGCTCGCTCGCTCCGATCTCGCCGACGAACTCGAAGGCATCTACCCGGTCGTGCTCGAAGAACCACCTTCCGGCGCGACTGTGTCCCAGAGCCTCCAGTTCCCTGCCGCGATAACGTTCCATGAAGTCGAGAGCCATCCAGGCGCCGTCGTTCAGGCGCCATCCCTCCGTGCTCATGCCGGAGAGGATCGTCGCTGCGCCCAGGAAGTCCTCCACGGTGAAGCGGCCTGCGGAGCCGGCGCAGACCAGGTAGACCGAATCGGTACCGGAGGCTTCGAGGTAGCGGGCTACCGCAGGGGCGTTACGGAGGCAGCCGAGAAGAACCCTCTCGGCGGGCGCGGCGTCGGCGATGGCCCTCGTGCCGTTGGTCGTCACGAAGACGACGTCTCTGCGGGCGACCGTCTCGGGCCCGTACTCGTCGGGGAACGGGCCGTGGTCGTAGCCCTCTATCCTCGCGGCGTCCTGCTCTCCGCCGCGCAGGACGTTCGGGGCGTCGAGCCCCGCGCTCGCTTCCTCGGCCTCCTCCAGGCTCGCGACGGGGAAGACGCGGCGAGCGCCGTTCTCCAGGATCGTCAGGAGGGTCGTGGTCGCCAGGAACACGTCCACGACCACGGCGGTCGCGCCGGCCAACCTCTCCGGCACGATCTCCTCTCGGGTCATCAACACCCGCAGCCGCTTCAAGGGCATCCGGCCTGTCGCTCTCTTCGACCCACGGGCTCGTATTCTCGCACTTTTCAGCGGCCCGGCGCCGCTCGATCGCGCTCCGGTCCTCTGAGCTACGATAGAAAGCTGAGGATGCTGACAAACCACCTGGCCTTCGGCGGGCGGCGTGCTGAAATGCACGCTATGCGGAAGGCTCCCTTCCGCGCAGCGCTCTAGCGCCCCTTGAACCCAGGCTTCCGTTTCTCGAAGAAGGCGGCGAGGCCCTCGGCGTGGTCTTCGGTGTACCCGCACGCCGCCTGGCCTTCGGCCTCGGCCTCCAGGACGGCGGGGAGGTCGCCCTCGAAGCTGGCGTAGAGGGAGCGCTTGATCCAACCCAGCGCCCGCGTCGGCATGGCGGCGAGCCTCTCCGCGAGGGCGGCTGTCTCGCTCTCGAGCTCCCCGTCCGGGACGACCCTGTTCACGAGCCCGATCCTGTGCGCTTCGTCGGCGCCGACCGCGTCGCCGAGCACGCTCATCTCCATAGCCTTTCCCAGGCCGACGACGCGTGGCAGGAAGAACGAGACCCCGGCGTCGGGCATGAGCCCGATCTTGACGAAGGCAACGGAGAAGCTCGCGCTCTGTGCCGCCAGCCTCAGGTCGCAGGCGAGAGCGAGGCCAAGCCCCGCCCCGTAGACCGGGCCGTGCAGGGAGCCCAGGACGGGCTTGTCCATCTCCGAGATCTTCCTCACCGCAGGGCTGAAGCTCCTGCGGAGGTACGCGCCGAGGTCAGGAGCCTCCCCGTCCTTGCGGCTCAGGTCCTCGCTCCTCAGATCCGCCCCGGCGGAGAACCCCCGGCCCTCACCCCGCAGCACCACGCAGCGGACCCCGTCATCCGAGGCGGCCTCGTCAAGCGCTGCGTGGAGCCCCTCGTGCATCCGTCCGTCGAACGCGTTGAGCCTGTCCGGACGGTTCAGGGAGACGGTTGCCACGCCGCCGCCTTTCTCGTAGAGGACGGTCTCGTACATACTCGCGCCTCCTGACTCGAACCAAAGCCGTGCCCCCGTAATCGGGGGCACGGTCAGGTTTGCCGGTCTCTAGCTGGTCGTCGCGCCGCCACGCTCCTCGATGAGCTGGCGTTCTTCATCCTGTTCTGCCTCGATATCGACGTGGCGGGTCTCAGCTGCCACGTAGGCGCACACGAAAGAGAGCACCGCCAGAGCCGCCACGTAGACGGC
>DASTQK010000300.1:0-6702 GCA_035761765.1 Rubrobacteraceae bacterium | reverse complement strand
GAGGGTGTCGTCGCCAGGCACGTCAGGGCACGAGACGTCGGCCACCTCTCTCCCGGCTCCTGAGGCACTATCCCTATGCTCTCCTCGAGGCCCGGGACGACACATTGGGTAAAGTGGTCTAGCGATCCCCCGAGAAGGCTTTCATGAAGAAGTTCGCCAGGCGTAGGTAGAGGACTTTGAGGTTCTGGGGACGGGCGATGCCGTGCCCCTCGTCTTCGAAGCTAAGCAGCTCGTAAGGGATGGAGAGCCTGTCGAGCTCTTGCGTGACGGCGTAGACATTGTCCGGGGTGACGTTCGGGTCCCGGAGGCCCTGCACGATGAGTAGGTACCCGCGGATGTTCTGCACGTAGTTGATGGGCGAGCGCTCCCGGTAGCGCTCCGGGACCTCCTCGGGGGAGCCGCCCATCATCTCCTCGCTGTACGGGCGGAGGTCCGGACGGGTAGCGTAGTAGTCTACGACGAGGTCGGTCATGCCGCAGACCGGGGCCGCGGCGGCGACGAGGTCGGGCTCGGAATGCGTGATCGCCCACCACGCCGAGTACCCGCCGTAGGAGGTGCCCGTAACCCCGACACGCCCGGGCTTGGCCACGCCGGCCCGGATGAGCGCCTCGATGCCACTACTTATGTCCTCCTGCTCGCGTCCGCCCCAGCCGTCTTCTTTGATCGACTCCTGGAAAGGGAGCCCGAACCCGGTGCTCCCCCGGTAGTTAGGGGCCAGCACGTTGAAACCCCGCGCGAGGAGGTACTGGATCTGGGCGTTGAACCTGTCCTCAGCGTGGTGCGTGGGTCCGCCGTGGATCACTACGATTGTCCCTGTGCTCCGCCCCGGCGCCCGGTATCGCCACCCCTGCACCTCGAGCCCGTCCACCGAGGTCCAGGTGAAGTCCTCCGCGGGGACTAGCTCCTCGGGTCTCAGAGTGGCGCGCTCCCACAGCCCGGTCACGCTGGTCAGAGTGCTCCCGGGATCTGCCGGGTCGAAACCGACGAGGTCTGCGGGGTGCCGGGCGTCGTAGTGTAGCCCGACCCATCTCCGTCCTCCCCCCGGAGCGAGCGGAACCAGGTTGCCCGCTTCTGCCGGCAAACGTTCTCGGGCTCCAGTCTCGGGGTCGAGAAACGTCGCCCTGCCGCCGGCCCTCTCCACCTCCTCCACGACCACCGGCCCGCCGTTCGGCGGGACGAAGGCATACTCCACGTTCAGTCCAGGATCATCCAGCAGCCACCGCACGGAGTCGTCTTCCCAGACGCCCAACCGGCGGTGGGACTCCGCCTCGACGGTGAAGAGCACCCGCCGGCCGTCCGGGAACCACGACGCGCAGGTCTTGACCTGGTGACCGAAGTTGAGGATCTCGCGGTCTACCCGACCTTCTATGTCGACGAGCCACACCTGCAGGCCGGAGGGATCCGGATCGTTCCGGTGATAGAGAACCGCATCTCCCGGCGTATTGAGCTGGGGCGCATAGAAGTTGCCCCTGCGCGGCCGCGCCAGGGCTTTGCGCTCGCCGCTTCGCAGGTCGTGGCGGTAGATCCAGGTCTCCTCTATCTCCTCTCCGCTCTCCGCGTCGAGGTTGGCCCCGTAGATGAGCCAGCGCCCGTGCACCTGTCCACCCCGGATGTAGTAGTTGGGGGACTCCTCGGTGAGCGGCCGCATAATGCCCCGCTCCTCGAGTCCTACCAAAAAGAGCCGCGTCCGCTCGTCACCGTCCCTGTCTTGCCCGACCACGACCGCGCGGCTATCCGGTGTCCACGAGACGACCAGCGTATCGTCGGAGGTCTGCGTGAGGCGGAGCGGCGCAGAGGAGCCGTCGGTGGGCGCGGCAAAGACGTCGGCCGCCGGACCGAGCCGCGACCAGCTCCACACTACCCAACGTCCGTCAGGCGAGACCTGTGCGCCCGACAAGACCGGCATGGCGAGCAGCGCCTCGAGATGACGTTCGGCGCTCATGCTGCCCTCTCAGAGACTATTTCGGAGTCTATCTACCACGCCTATGCGCCGGGACCCGGAGCGCGCGTCGCGAACAAGAGAGCTGATGCCTCAGAGCTGAAAGCGGACGGTTCGCGCAGCGCGCCCTCCTAGAAAGTCGGCGGTGTGTTGACGTAGACGGCCTCGACGGCCTCCTCGGCGGCCCACCAGCGGTGCTGGGTCGTAGAGGGGAAGTAGAGCGTGTCCCCCGGCCCGACCTCGTAAACGCCCTGGTCCTTGAGCTCCACGAAGAGGACCCCGGATATGACGTAGACGAACTCCTCGCCGTTGTGCGAGTAGAAACCCTCGCTCCCCGCGCCCGGCGGCACCCGGATGTAGGAGGGGTCCATGACCTTCTCGCCCGAGGCCATCTCCTCGAAACGTACGCCGTTGTCCCACTGCATGACCGGGCGATCCTTGCCTCGCACGAGCGGGGAGCTCTCCTCCAGGTCGGCCCCGAAGAGCTCGCGCATGGTCACCCCGTACGCTTCGGCCAGCCGCCTCAGCGAGGCGACCGAAGCCCCCGACCCGCCCCGCTCGAGCGCCGAGATGAAGGAGATGCTGAGACCTGTGGCCTGCGCGACCTCCTTGAGCGTCTTGTGCGCCCGGGTGCGAAGCCGCCTGAGCCGTTCCCCCATCGCGTTCGGCGCTCCCCCACCACCGTTCTCCCGAGGCTCCTCGACCGCAGGTCCAAGCTGCTTGCGTATGGCGGCGAAGTTAAGGCCCTCCACCTTCCTGAGCTGCTTGATCCTGCGCAGCCGCTCCACGTCAGGCTCCGTGTAGACCCGGTAACCCCGATCGGTGCGCCGCGGCCTTACCAGACGCTCCCGCTCCCACAACCTCAAGGTCTGCGGAGCCAACCCGATTGCTTGCGCGACCTCGCCTATGGAGAACCCCATCGAACCTCTTCTAGCCGCCAGTGCACCCTCCCCTCTCGCTAGCTTTGCTTTCTCAAGCCGACAGTATACCTGCAACGTTGCTGCAACTGTACCTACAGGCCCTGCACGATCTGAAGGTCGTTGCTAGTATCATTGCAAGTTTATAGTAACCTATTATAAGGTACTGGGGTTAAAGGAACGAGGAGGAGAGAGCATGGCGCGAGTGGTGGGTGTTCCGCGGGAGATCAAGGACCAGGAAGGCCGCGTCAGCATGCAGCCTGATGGGGTAGCGGAGCTGGTCCACCACGGTTGCGAGGTGATCGTGGAGGCTGGGGCTGGCAGGGGGGCGGGTTTCGAGGACGAGGAGTACGAGAGGGCTGGTGCGCGGCTCGTAGACGGTCCGGAGGAGGTCTTTGCCTCTGCGGAGTTGATCGTGAAGGTCAAGGAGCCCCTCCCCCAGGAGTACGACCACTTGCGCGAGGGCCAGGAGCTCTTCACGTACTTGCACCTTGCGGCGGACAAGCAGCTCACTGAGTTCCTGATGGAGCGCAGGATCGACTCGATAGCCTACGAGACGGTCGAGCACCCGGACGGCTCTCTGCCGCTCTTGACCCCGATGAGCGAGGTAGCGGGCAGGATGGCCACGCAGGCTGCGGCCCACTGCCTGGAGAGCCCGCAGGGCGGAGCGGGGCTCCTGTTGGGCGGCGTGCCGGGGACGCCGGCCGCCAAGGTAACCATCATCGGGGGTGGCGTCGTGGGTACGGAGGCCGCCAAGATAGCGGTCGGGATGCGTGCCATAGTGAGGGTCTTGGACATCAACCCCAAGCGGCTCGCTTATCTCTCGGACATCTTCGGGGGGAGGGCGGACCTGGTCATCCCGAACCGGGCGAGGACCGCGACTTACGTCGCCGAGTCCGACGTGGTCATAGGGGCCGTGCTCGTGCACGGGGCGAAGGCGCCCAAGCTCGTGACGCGCGACATGGTGGCGAGCATGAAGGATGGCACCGTGGTCGTGGACGTCGCCATAGACCAGGGCGGCTGCATCGAGACAGCCAGGCCGACGACGCATTCGGACCCTACATACATAGAAGAAGGGGTCGTCCACTATTGCGTAGCGAACATACCAGGGGCTGTGGCGAGGACCTCCACGCTAGCGCTCACGAGCGCAACGCTGCCGTACCTCATCAGGCTCGCCCAAGATGGGATCGAGGGTGCCGCTGCGGCAGACCCTGCGCTGGCGAAGGGTCTCAGTACGCTGGACGGTAGCCTCGTCTCGGAGCCCGTAGCAGAGGCCCACGACCTGAGCTACACCGACCCACAGAAGCTACTCAGGTAGGAGACCGTCATGGAGACCAGGGATGCGAGAATCCGCGAGCTTGCCGAGAAGGACGAGCGCTTTGTCTGGCACGCCCTGTCGCGCTACACGCCGGTCGAGGGGGGAGGCACAGCGCCGGCTCCGCGGATAATCGTGACGGAGGGGGAGGGGGCTTGGATCTCCGATGCCCAAGGCAACCGTTATCTCGACGGTATGTCGGGTCTGTGGTGCGTCAACGTGGGCTACGGACGCGAAGAGCTGGCGAAGGCTGCCTACGAGCAGCTCGTCAAACTACCCTACTATCCGCTCACGATGGGCCACGAGCCCGCCGTGGAGCTCGGCGAGAGACTCAACGAGTGGCTCGGCGACGAGTACGTCGTCTTCTACTCCAACTCGGGGTCTGAGGCGAACGAGGTAGCCTTCAAGGTGGCCCGCCAGTACCACGAGCAGAACGGCGAGCCGAGGCGGTGGAAGTTCGTCTCTCGCTACCGCGCATACCACGGCAACTCCATGGGCTCGTTGGCGGCCACGGGCCAGGCTCTGCGCAAGTACCGCTACGAGCCACTCGCTTCCGGCTTCCTGCACGTCGCGCCCCCTGATCGCTACCGCTGCGCGTACTGCGCCGACCGGCCCGCGTGCAATTTGGAGTGCGCCAGGTCCATAGAGCGCACTATCCAGTGGGAGCTGGCCGAGACGGTGGCCGGGGTCATCATGGAGCCCATCATCACCGGCGGCGGCGTGCTCGTGCCACCCGACGGCTACGTCGAAGAAGTCGCGCAGATCTGCCAGAGCAACGGCGTCCTGTTCATCGCAGACGAGGTGATCTGCGGTTTCGGACGAACGGGCCGGCGTTTCGGTTACCAGCACTACGGCGTCAAGCCGGATATCGTGACGATGGCGAAGGGCATCACGAGCGCCTATCTGCCGCTCTCGGCCACCGCCGTAAAGCGTGAGATCTTCGAAGCGTTCAAGGGTACGGAGGAGTACGACCACTTCCGCCACGTCAACACCTTCGGCGGCAACCCGGCGGCCTGCGCGCTGGCGATAAAGAACCTCGAGATCATCGACGAAGAAGACCTGCCCGGGCGCTCGGCGCAGATGGGTGAGAGATTGAGGAACGAGCTCGTCGAGCTCGAAGACCACCCGAACGTCGGGGAGATCCGGCACAAGGGCCTCCTCTTCGGGATAGAGCTCGTCGAAGACAAACAGAGCCGAGCCCCGGCTGCGGCCGAGAAGGTCGCCGAGGTGATATCCGGGTGCAAGGAGAGGGGACTTATCGTCGGGAAGAACGGCGACACGGTAGCGGGCTTCAACAACGTGATCACCCTCGCACCACCTCTGGTCGTGGGCGAGGACGACCTGGCGTTTATCTCCGCCAGGTTGAAGGAGAGCCTGTATCGCCTGTAGGCCGCGTGAGGACGGGTAGTCTGGACGCCGCCGCGTCGTTCAGACCACGCGTCTCCGAAGCTGGTCGAGCCGCTCCCGTAACGCCTCCGGGGTAACCTCGAGGTTGCGCAGCACGCGTACGGCCGCCTCCAGCGGCCTCTCCTACGATGCCACAACCGACGAGTACACCTGCGTGTGGAAGACCAGCAATATGCCATGTTTTTTTGGAGCTGGCACGTATATCGCATCCGAAGTAGGGACAATTGCCTCATGCCCCCGAACCTGGCAGCGCTTAGAGTACAGCCTCCGATGAGATCCGGAGGAGGTGTCTGGTATGCCTGGTACGAGGGTGCGGGTGCGCGAGCACCACAGGATTGCCGAGCGGCGCGGTATGGCTGGCAAGGTTATCAGCTACTATGGCGGTGATGATTGCGCGGTTGTAGAGGTGCGCCTCTCCGACGGGGAATGCCTCCTGTTCTGGCCCAGAGACCTGGAGGAGATCCCACCTCCGTCGACCTCTCTTTGGTGGCGTTCGTAGATAGATCGGAAGCGCACGAAGTGAGCACGGAAGTGCGGCTCTTCCCAGTGTCTCACCCTACTGCCTAGTCGGTACCGATGACCAGGACGCCTTCGTCCTCCTGCGCAATTATTCGTGCGAGCCTTTCGAGGTCGGCAGCCGAGAACACCTCGTAGAAGCGCAGCAGCGTACCCCTGACTTCCGCAGACCGTCGCATCTCTGCGTACTCCTTTCTTACGCTTTCTACTCTCGTTTCATCCCTCCGGGGATGGTCTGGATCAACGATGGCAGCTTGCCGCCGGGACGGCATCGGGTATTCACCCTATTTATCTACTTGCTCTTCAGAGACCTCGAGGCTGCACCCCCGCCGGATGTCCCGGTATGGGATACTTGGCAGAAAGGCGATCCGATACCGGAGCCTACCGGGGGAGGTGTGTCGGATATATGTTCCTCGACTACCTGGTCATAGCCCTCTACTTCGCCGTCATGATCGGGGCCGGCTACTGGGGCCTGAGACGTGCCCGCAGCGCCGACGACTACCTGGTCGCCGGACGGAGATTGGGCCCTTTCATGTACATCGGCTGTTTGAGTGCCGTGGTGCTGGGAGGCGCCTCCACTATTGGTGGGGTGGCCTTGGGTTACGACT
>DASTQK010000299.1:0-5370 GCA_035761765.1 Rubrobacteraceae bacterium | reverse complement strand
CCGGGTCGCCGCGCTCTGGCGACGAAGGCACGCCGACGGCATAATCCGTTGTCGGAGACGAGCTAGAGAGGAGAGCGGCCGCCATCGAGGATAACGTCAGGCACGACCGGACCAGGATCCTGCTCGTCGAGGACCACGCCTCGTTTCGCCAGGCCCTGGCATTTATGCTCGAGAGGGAGTCCGAGTTCGAGGTGGTCGGACAGGTAGGCTCGGTAGCCGAAGCGCAGGCGCTCGACGGGCAGTCGCTCGAGGACGTGGACGTAGCTATCGTCGACCTCGCTCTACCGGATGGTGACGGGCTCGGGCTGCTCGAGGAACTCTCGTCGCGGACGGCGACCCTGGTCCTGAGCGCAAGCCTGGAGACGGGCCGGTTCGCACGCGCGGTCGAGTCCGGAGCTTCCGGCGTGCTGCACAAGGCCGCCCCCATCAAGGAGATTGTCGATGCGGTGCGGAGGTTGAGGGCCGGAGAGGCGCTGCTCTCACCCGGCGACGTCATCGAGATGCTGCGCCTCGTCAACCGCGAGCGCCAGGAGGAGCTCTCGGTGCGGCGGGCGGTGGAGAGGCTCACCCCCCGGGAGAGGGAGGTGCTCCAGGCCCTCGCCGAAGGGCTGGAGAGCAAGGAGATAGCCGACAGGCTGAACGTCACCGTCGAGACCGAACGCACCCACATGGTGAACATACTCCACAAGCTAGGCGTGCACTCGAGGCTCCAGGCTCTCGTCTTCGCGGCGCGTCACGGCGTAGTCCAGATACGTTAGTACGCGTGGAATCACGGAGAGCATCGCCCGGGACTTTCGCCCGAAAGTCAAGGTGATCACCGCGGGTAGAGCTCGAGGAGCGCGCGGCGGCTAGCCCAATAAGGCTAGAAAAAGTTCACCTATATTGGGGATGCAGGTCGCCTTCGGGAGCGTCTATCATGCTGTTCATGAACCGCTCGCGCGTACTGGTAGCCTGCCAGCTGAGGTCTTACCGTGAGGTGATCTCGGCCGCCTTCAGGGTGCTCCGCCCGGACATCGAGGTCTTCGAAGCGGAGGAGGAAGACCTCGACCGGGAGGTAGATCGCCTCGACCCGGATGTGGTGGTGTGCAGTCAGCTGACCGCACGGGTCGAGGCCCGCACCCCCAACTGGGTCGAGCTCTACCCGCGGTGCGGGTCCCTGTCGGTAGTCAACATAGGGGGGGAGCGCTCGACGATCGAGGAGATACAGCTCTCGGATCTGCTCTCCATAGTGGACAGCGCGGCGCAGACGGTCCGTCCGTGCCCTAGCGCTTCGAGAGCTCCCTGAGCAGAGCGCTGAGCCTGGGGGCGAGGTCTTCGAGATCGTCGGCCGTGCACTGGACGTGGAGGTGGATCTTGACCGCCGGGCCCTCGCTGCTCTCCACGGTCGCGGAGAGCAGGGGGTCTGCTTTCTCCTCGGTGGAGAGCTCCTCCGTCACGATATCCTCCACCGCATCCAGCTCCCCATCGAAGGTAGCGACCAGCTCCCCGGCCTCCTCCCTGAGGAGCCCGGCGATCTTGAGGATCTCCACGATGGCCCCGGTCCCGGTCATTACCGGCTTGTTGCGAGGCTGTCCGGCAGCGTGGGCAACGTATGCCTGGACGGTGGGATAGAGCATACCCTCGCGCAGCTTCACCGCCGCGACCACGTTCTGCAGGAACTCATTCGTAGCCGTGATCGCGCGCCAGTTGCGGCGGATATCCTCTTGGTCCTTGCGCGCGAGCGCGAGCGCGAGCGAGCGTCCACGGCGCGTGATGAGCTTCTTGGTCTCGCCCTGCAGGACCCCGATCTCGGTCAGAAAGCCGTTGTTGCGGCTGACGCTCGACTGGTGGACCGAGTCGAGCTTGCTGACGTCGCCGGGGCTCGCCGCCTCGTCTCGGGTCCCGTAGGCCACGATGATGTTCACGAGCTCCTCGTAGGAGGAGCCCGGGAGCCGAAACTCCCTCTCCGCCATTCACCACCTCTCTTCCTGACGCTCTGTCCCGCCGTCATTATCCTAGATTCGGCGGCCTCTTGCCCTACCGGGTCCAGACCGAGAAGATCGCGTCTTCGGTCGCCCGGACGCTCCACCCCGGTTGATACCCCCCGCGTGGGCGTAGTACCCTCGGGGGATTGTGAGCAGAGCCCGCACACTTACCCGCAGAGAGTTCCTGGCGCTCGCCGGTGCAGGGGCGCTCGGCGCTTCCCTGCTGGGCGCGGGCTGCGATCTGAGCCGACGCCTGCCGAACCTGCCCGGCCGGCCCTCCGCCGGCGACACCAACGTGGTGCTGGTCATCATCGACAGCCTGAGGAAGGACCACGTAGGCGCCTACGGCAACACCTGGATCGAGACCCCCAACCTCGACGCCCTCGCTAGAGAGAGCCTGCGCTTCACCCGCGCCTACCCCGAGTCCGCCCCGACGATCTGCGCCAGGCGGGCGATCCACACGGGCCTGAGGAGCTGGCCCTTCAAGGACTGGGTCGTCCCCAAGGGCGAGGACATAATTCTGCAGGGCTGGCAGCCCATCCCCGAGGGTCAGGCGCACCTCGCCGAGATCCTTAAAGAGAGCGGCTACACGACGATGTTACAGACGGACAACATGCACCAGTTCAAGGCCTCGTACAACTTCCAGCGCGGCTTCGACGTCTTCGATTTCATCCGTGGCCAGACCACGGACAACTACATGCCGAACTGGACCTTCCCGCGCGAGCGGGTGCGAGACGCCATGCTCAAGGGCAACCCCGAAGCGATGAGGGGCCAGATGCAGCAGTACTGGGCAAACGTGGAGGGACGCCTCGCGGCGGAGCGCGACAGCGAGGAGGACTGGTTCACCCCAAGGGTTTTCTCCGGCGCTATGGAGCTCCTGGAGGCGGCCGGGGCGGGCGACCAGCCGTTCTTCCTGGTCGTGGATAACTACGACCCGCACGAGCCGTGGGATACTCCGGACGGGTACGTCTCCCTCTACGACGATGCGCCCTACGACGGTCCCGAGCCCTACTCCGTACTCTACGGTAATAGCGACTACCTCACCGACCGAGAACTCGAGCGGATGAAGGCCCGCTACGCCGGAGAGGTGACGATGGTGGACCGCTGGCTCGGCCTCTTTCTCGACAAGATGGAGGAGCTCGACCTCTCCGAGAACACCCTGCTCATCCTCCTCTCCGACCACGGCGTGGCCCACGGGGAGCACGGATACACCGGCAAGCCCTCCTACGCCCTCTGGCCTGAGGTTACGGATATCCCCTTCATGATCCGCCACCCCGAAGGCAGGGGCGCGGGGCAGGAGAGCGACTTCTTCGCCTCGACCCACGACGTGGCCCCCACCATCCTCAGCTTCCTCGGGGTGGAGCCCGAGAGCCCGATGGACGGCCAGGACCTCTCCGTGCTCTTCGGCGATGGCCAGCCGCAGGAGAGACCGTACTTCACTCTGGGCTACAACGACCACGCGTGGGCGCGCGACGACCGCTACGTCATGTTCGCCAAGAACGACGGATCGAACGCCCTGCTCTACGACCTGAACGCCGACCCCCAGATGAACACGGACATAGCCGGATCCCACCAGGCCGTCCTGAACAGGATGTGGAACGACTACGTACTCGAGGACGCAGGCGGACCTCTGCCCAAGTACACGAACATGCGTCCGTACTAGCCTTGCCGAGGACCCGCTCCAGATGGCTCGGAGCGCGGTCTGCCGGAGACCAGAATCTCTGCAAGAGCTGAGCTCGTCGGCGGTATGAACCGGGAGGCCGTGCTCGACGGTTCCCGACCTACCGCCCCCGTCCCGGGCTCCTGAGCCTCTTTCCTGGACCGGCGATTGTAACCTTCTATAATCATTTAGCGGCTACTCTGCTACAATCGTCGGCCAGTGAGTTCGGTTTTAAGTTTGGTGTGATTTTGATAAGAAACCAGACGGTATCGAGAAGGAGGCGCAAGCGATGAAGGTACTGGTTCTCGGGGGCGACGGCTACTGTGGCTGGCCGACCTCTCTGCACCTCTCCGACGTGGGCCACGAGGTGGTCATCGTGGACAACTGTGTCAGGAGGACCATAGACCACGAGCTATCCGCGGCGAGCCTGACCCCGATCTCGGACATAAAGGAGCGGGTCAGGGCCTGGCGCGAGGTAAGCGGTCAGACTATCGGGTTCGAGTTCGGGGACTTGCTCGACTGGGAGTTCGTCTCCGAGGTAGTGCAGCGCCACCAGCCCGAGGCCATCGTGCACTTCGCCGAGCAGCGGGCAGCGCCGTACTCCATGATCGACCGCCGTCACGCCGTCTATACCCAGCACAACAACGTCATCGGCAACCTCAACGTCCTCTTTGCGATCAACGAATACGTGCCAGATTGCCACCTGGTCAAGCTCGGGACGATGGGCGAGTACGGGCAGCCCAACATAGACATCGAAGAGGGCTACATCGAGATCGAGCACAACGGCCGCAAGGACACGCTGCCGTTCCCGAAGCAGCCCGGTAGCTGGTACCACCTCACGAAGGTCCATGACTCCCACAACATCCACTTCGCCTGCAAGATCTGGGGCCTGAGGGCCACTGACCTGAACCAGGGCGTGGTCTACGGCACCGTCACTCAGCAGACTAGGCGCGACCCCCGCCTGATCAACCGCTTCGACTATGATGAGGTCTTCGGGACCGTCCTGAACCGCTTCTGCGTGCAGGCTGCCATCGACCACCCCCTGACGGTCTACGGCAACGGCTCCCAGACCAGGGGATACCTGGACATCAGGGACACGGTTCGCTGCATCGAGCTCGCCGTCGAGAACCCGGCCGAGCGCGGCGAGATGCGGGTATTCAACCAGTTCACCGAGGAGTTCTCGGTCAGGGAGCTCGCCGAGATGGTCGTCGAGAGCGCCTCCAAGCTCGACGTCTCCGCCAGGATAGAGAACATCGAGAACCCGCGCGTCGAGAAGTATGACCACTACTACAACGCCAAGCACACGGGCCTGCTCGCCCTCGGCCTCGAGCCCCACTACCTCGGCGACAGCCTGCTCGACTCGCTCATGAACATCGCCATCGAGTACCGGGACAGGATCGACCCCGACATCGTCATGCCGAGCGTGAACTGGCGGACGGGCAAGGCCAAGCAGCGCATCAACAAGGCGCCCGCCGAGCCGTCGACATTGTAGCCGTGAGCTGAAAGCTCTCGGCTAGAGTCCGTTGATGGCGCGACCGTAAGGCGAGAGTGTCTCGATCCGCTCGGAGAGAGCCCCGCTCTAGAGCGGGGCTCTCTCCATTCCGGCAACAGAGCTTTCAAGCCACAAACCTCCAGGACACGAAAAGAGCGCAGAGGAGCAGGGAGAAGGTGGTGCTTGCGGCCAGCCAGCCGCCGAGAGCGCGGCGGTCTCCGAGGAGCACCCCGAGTACTATGAACATCGGGAAG
>DASTQK010000298.1:0-8309 GCA_035761765.1 Rubrobacteraceae bacterium | reverse complement strand
TCCGTCTCCGAAAAGGGCGTGGCCAACGCGGTCAAGTCGCTGGCCAAAAAGGCTGACCGGGTCGTTATCGCCACGGACTTCGACCGGGAGGGCGAGCTCATCGGGGTCGAGGCCCTCAGCCTCGTCTTCGAGGCGAACCCGAAGCTCGTAGACCACGTCGAGCGTGCGCGCTTCTCCGCCCTGACCAATGGCGAGGTGACGCGCGCCTTCGACGACCTCGTGGACGTCTCGAGGGAGCTTGCGGATGCCGGGGAGGCGCGGCAGGATATAGACCTGATCTGGGGCGCCACCCTGACCCGCTGGGTCTCGCGGGCGACGAAGCGCTACGGGAGCGCCTTCCTCTCGGTGGGGCGCGTCCAGTCCCCGACCCTCGTCCTGATAGCCGAGCGCGAACGCGAGCGGCGTGCCTTCGTGCCGGAGCCGTACTGGGAGATCGAAGCCACCCTGAAGAACGGCGGAGATCCCTTCTCGGTCCGCCACGCGCACGGACGCTTCAAGGAGGAGGCAAGGGCTCGCGAGGCTTTTCTGAACCTGACGGACACCGCGACGGTGACGGAGGTCAGACAGAAGTCGGCCACAAGGCCGCCCCCGGCTCCGTTCAACACGACCGGCTTTCTGACGGCTGCGGCCTCTTTAGGCGTCAGCCCTTCGAGGGCGTCCCGCATCGCCGAGAACCTGTACACCGACGGCTACATCTCCTACCCCAGGACGGACAACACCGTCTACCCGCGGTCGCTGGACCTGCGGGAGATCCTCGGCTACCTCAAGCCGGTCGAGGGGGCCGGTGCTCACGCGGAGAAGCTCCTGGTTTCGGGCGAGCTCTCGCCCACCCGCGGCAAGCGGGAGACGACGGACCACCCCCCGATCTACCCGACCGGCTACGCCCCGAAGCATGCACTGCGCGACGACCAGTGGAAGATCTACCAGCTCGTCGTGAGACGTTTTCTGGCTACTCTCAGCGGTCCGGCAAGGACGTTGCGCACCACGCTGCGATTCGAGTCGGGCGGCGAACCGCTCACGAGGAGTGGGACGGTCGTCACGGAAGAGGGCTGGCTCGGGGTCTACCACTACGGCCGCCGCGCCGATGATGAGCTTCCGCGGTTGAACGAGGGCGATGAGGTCCGGGTCCTCGAGGCCGAGGTTCTCGGCAAGGAGACGCAGCCGCCGAGCAGGTACGGGCAGGGACGCCTGCTCACGGTGATGGAAGACCTCGGGCTCGGTACCAAGGCGACGCGCCCGAACATTATCCAGAACCTCTACGACCGCGGCTACGTCCACGACGATCCCCTCATTCCAACCGAGAAGGGGATGGCGGTCGCTCAGGCCCTCAAGGACTTCGCCTCGGAGATAGCGAGCCACGAGATGACCGCCGAGCTCGAGAGGAGCATGGACGCTATCTCTGAGGGCAAGATCTCCAAGGAGAACGTCGTGGATGAGTCGCGCGACGTCCTGCGCCGTGTCTACGAGAACCTGAGCGAGTCCGAGAAGGAGTTCGCAGATATGGTCTGGGACGGCATCCGCGGCGACGAAACTCTGGGCAAGTGCCCCGAGAGCGGCCACAACCTGATCGTCCGTCGTAACCGCAAGAGCGGCAAACGTTTCGTCGGCTGCGAGGGCTACCCGGAGTGCCGCGTGACGTACCCGCTCCCCCAGAAAGGCGCCATCATCCCGATGGGCACGCAGTGCGACGCCTGCGGCTCGCCAGAGATCAAGGTGCTCGGCGGCAAGCGTCCGTGGGTAACGTGCATCAATATGGACTGCCCGAAAAAGCAAGAGCAGCGGGAAGCCAAGGAGGGGGGTGAGCGTCTATCGCGAGAGGACGCGCAGGAACCGGTGAAGTCCACCACATAGAGGCCAGACTCGACCTCGACGACGAGCTCCCCAGGCTCGAGCCCTCACCCCTCGTCCGCGCCGGCGGGTACCTCTTGCTGGCCCTGATCACGCTCGCAGTTTGCTATTCGGCCACGTTGTAGTTAAGATAGATGATTAAGATAGATGAAGAAACGGTTAAAAGGTGAGTAGAGTTTGACCCCGGTAATAGGTGTAACGGCAACCTTGAGGCAGGACACAGGCGAAGTCGCGCCGCGGCCGCTGGGGCGGTTCGTACGGGCTGACCTGGACTACGTCGAGGGGGTAGCCGAGGCGGGAGGGATGCCGGTAGTGTTACCGCCGCTCGGGGACTCGCGGGCGGTCGAGGCGCTTCTTGGCGGCCTGGACGGGTTACTATTGAGTGGGGGGAGTGACCTTGATCCCTCGTACTACGGCGAGAAGCCTGTTCCCGAGCTCGGCGATACCGTACCCGAGCGTGACCGGTTCGAGATGAGTCTGCTGGGGCATGCGTTACGGCGGGAGATGCCCGTCCTTGGCATCTGCCGGGGGCTTCAGGTTCTGAACGTAGCACTCGGTGGGACGCTGTATCAGGACCTGCCTTCGCAGATGGATCACCCGGTACTGCTTGGTCACCGGCAGGAGACGCCCAAATGGGAACCGACGCACGAGGTAAGAGTAGACGGCGGCTCGCAGGTCGCTGAGATAATGGACTCTGACGAGTTGAAGGTCAACTCCTATCATCACCAGGCGGTCAAGGACCTGGCCTACGGTCTCGTCGCGGTCGCGCACGCTCCGGATGGGGTAGTGGAAGCGGTCGAGTGGGGGGACCTGTCGCAGCGGTGGCTGGTCGGGGTGCAGTGGCACGCCGAGGCGATGCGCGACGTTGACGCCGAGCACCGCAACCTCTTCGAGGCCCACGTCTGTGCGGCGGAGCGACACGCGCTGCGCAGGGCAGCGGCCTGAGGGCGGAACGACGGCTCAGGCCTCGCGGGGTATCTTCGTAACCATCGAGGGCCCGGACTTCTCCGGCAAGTCGACGCTCGTGCGCGCCATGAGACCGCTGCTGGCCGGGGACGATCCTCCGACGCACTTCACCCGGGAACCTGGCGGCACTCCGGTCGCCGAGCGCATCCGCGCTCTTGTGCTGGATCCGGAGGCCGAGATGGACGCCTGGACGGAGGCGTACCTGTACGCGGCCGCACGCGCGGATCACGCGCGGCACGGGATACTACCACGCCTCGTGCGCGGCGAGAACGTGGTGTGCGAGCGCTACCTCGACTCCAGCCTGGCCTACCAGGGCTATGGCAGGGGGCTCGGTTTGGAGGCCGTGCGCGAACTCAACTCCTGGGCTGTGGGAGCTGTCGTCCCTGACAGGACCTTCTATCTGCGTATCGGGGTGGAGGAGAGGGTCCGGCGGGTACGCAAGCTCGCCGCTTCGCTCGACAGGATCGAGAAAGTCGGCGACGAGTTCTGGCGGCGCGTCGAAGAAGGGTTCGAAGAGCTCATCCGGCTCGATCAGCACCGCATCGAGGTTCTCGATGGGGAGCGCCCCCCCGAGGAGCTGGCGGAGTTGGTGGTGGGGGAGATCCGGAGCCTCCGGTACACTCGTGGTGTCGATGGATAGGGAAGCGACCTTCGCGGGCATAGTGGGCAATGAGGCCGCCCTGCGGCTGCTAGAGAGAGCCCTGATAGGCGGCGAGGTCTCCCACGCCTACCTGTTCTACGGGCCGTCCGGGGTCGGCAAGCTGACCGTAGCGCGGAGCCTCGGGGCGGCGCTGGTGGCGGGGGGAGACGGCGCAGCCGAAGCGCGGGCGCGGCGCGGGCTGCATCCGGATCTCTCGGAGGTCGAGCCGGAGGGGGTCTTTACGACGATCGGTCAGGTCCGCGAGGTCGTGCGCCTCGCCGCGAGCCGGCCTTTCGAGGGAGCGCGGCGCGTCTTCATCCTGCAGGCCGACACGCTCAACGTGCAGGCGGCGAACGCGCTCTTGAAGACGCTCGAGGAGCCGGAGGGCGAGGCGGTCTTCGTGCTGCTCGCGGCCTCGCGCGAGGGCGTTCTGCCCACGATCCTCTCACGAGCGCAGGCCATACGATTCAACCCGGTCCCGCAGAGGGAGGTGGCCAGGTTCCTGGCGGAGCGCGGCGCGTCAGAGCCCGAGCTCGCCGCGGCGCTGGGGCGGGGGAGCGTCGGACTCTCGCTGCGCTACGCGAATGAGCCCGAGCTCGGGGAGCTGCGGGACGCCGTCTTCGGGGCCGGGTTCTCCCTGACTGCGGACTTCGAAGAACGCACCCGTAGGGCAGGCGAGATAACGGCGCGGGCTGAGGCCGTGGGGGTCGCGAGGGAGGCGGCGTATCTGGAGGAGATAGAGGAGTCGGACCGGCGGGCCAGGGAGGGAGCCAAGCGCGCGGGCCGGGCGGCGCGGGACGGCGCGGTGCGCGAGGCGCTGGAGCTACTCGCGCTCGCGTACAGGGACGCGGCGGCCATCGAGGCCGGAGCGCCCGAGCTCGTGGCCAACGCCGACCGGGTAGAGGAGATCCGTCGCGAAGTGGAGGAGAACCCCGGGGCGGACTGGGCGGGAGCGGCGCTGGCTCTGGGGGAAGCGCGCGTGGCGCTTGCGTATAATGTCTCTGCGGAGGCGATCCTGGAGGTGGCGTTATCGCGGATACGGCGGAATATACTCGCACCCTCCCCCGGCTCGTAGACGTCCGCATCCCCGGCTGGACCACGCCGAGGCTCTGCTACGCCAGGGAGCTCGACCTCAGGGTCGGATACAAGGTAGTCGTCGCGACCGAGGTGGGGGAGTTCGTCGGGCGCGTAGCCCTGACGCCGCGACGCCGCGAAGCGTACACCGAGCCCTACGACATCGTCCGCCTCATCACCGAGGAGGATGCGAGGGAGGACGACGCGAACAGGGAGCGGGGGCGCGATATCCGCAACGAGGCCCAGAAGCTCGCGCGTGACTACGGGATAGAGAAGGTCCAGTTCATAGGCTGCGACGTCTCTCTGGACGGGCACTACGTCGAGGTCAAGTACCAGACCGAAGAGCAGAACCCCAACCTCGATCCGGTCAAAGAAGGGCTCGAGCGTCTCTACGACGTCAGGATCTCGCTGCGGCGGTTCCGCTTTATCGAGCGCTCGGGGGACGCGAGCGGGTGCGACACGTGCGGGTTGCCGCTGTGCTGCGCGACCTGGAGCGGGGCGCGCAGCATGGGACCGGTCAACGTGCGGCTCGCCAAGCAGCAGGGCGTCACCCCTAACGAGAAGATCATGGGCTGCTGCGGCGAGGTGAAGTGCTGCGTGCGCTACGAGCACGACGTCTACAAGGAGTTCAAGGAGCGCGCGCCGTTCAAGAACTCGACCGTGAGGCTCGGCGAGCGTGAGGGCAAGGTCGTGGACTACTCCATGGTGAAGGACTCGGTCTTCGTGCGCTTCGGCCCCAACCGCGCCGACCAGGAGCTCGTCCCCCTCGGGCGCCTCGCCCGCGACAACCCCGATGTCATCCCCGCGGACCCCGAGGACTGGGAACTGCCGGAGTCCCGGGACTCCTGAAGCCACGTGTTCGGTAACCTCTGCGACGTGCCGGGTGTGCTCGTCGGTCATGCTACCGACCTGGAGGCACTCACCGGCTGCACGGCGATAACCTTCGAGGAGCCCGCCGTCGTCGGCGTGGACGTGCGCGGCTCCTCCCCAGGCACCCGGGAGACGGACCGCCTCGGTCCTCACGGCACGGTAAGGAGGACGCACGCGATCCTCCTGACCGGAGGGAGCGCCTTCGGCCTCGCCGCCGCCGAGGGAGTGGTTCGCTTCCTGGAGGAGAACGAGGTCGGCCTCGACATAGGGGTCGCCCGCATCCCGCTCGTCTCTGCCGCCGTGCTCTTCGACCTCGTCGTCGGCGACCCGGCGGTCCGGCCGGGGCCCGAGATGGGTTACGAGGCCGCAGCCGCGGCGAAGAGCGCGGACTTCGCCCAGGGGAGCGTCGGAGCAGGCACAGGCGCGACCGTCGGCAAGGTGCTCGGGCTGGAGGGGGCGATGAAGGGTGGCGTGGGGAGCGCTTCGGTAGCCCTCGAAGGAGATCTCGTCGTCGGCGCTCTGGCAGCCGTCAACGCCTTCGGGCACATCCGCGACCCCCGGACGGGGCGAGTGATCGCCGGCCCCAGGCAGGAGGACGGCACTCTAGGCGATACGGTCGAGCTACTCCCGGAGGCCGTAGCGCGCATGGGGTGGGCAGAGAACACAACCCTGGGAATCGTAGCAACCAACGCCGCGCTCTCGAAGCGCGCCGCCAACAAGGTCGCCCAGATGGCCCACGATGGCCTCGCGCGCGCCGTAGAGCCCGTGCACACCACCGTCGACGGAGACGTAGTCTTCGCCGCCTCGGCCGGCGAGGTCGAGGCCGCGACCGACATCGTCGGCGCGTGGGGGGCGCGGGCTATGCAGGAGGCCATCCTGCGCGCCGTCCGGGTTGCGAAAGGGGTTCCCGGTATACCCTCGCTCTCCGAGTACGAGGGCAAGGGATAGGCTCTTTCCGGGATCTCTCCCCTCAGTCTTCGGCGCCGGCGGGGACGAGGATGCCGCGTCCCTGGAGGTTGCCGTTGTTCAGATCCTGGATAGCGTCGTTAATCGCGTCGAGCGGGTAGGTCGAGGTGTGCAGCGTGACCTTACCCTGGGCGGTTAAGATCATGAGCTCGGCAAGGTCGTTGTAGGTGCCGACCAGGTTGCCGGTGATGTGACGCTCGGTCGAGATGATATCGATGGTCGGGACGTTGACAGTACCACCGTAGCCGATAACGTAGTGGTAGCCTCCGTTGCGCGTCATCTTCCAGGCGTCGTCTTCAGCACCTCGTTCGCCCACGTAGTCGAAGACGACCTCCGCTCCCTTGCCGTCCGTCATCTCCAGCACCGTGTCCACGTAGCCTTCCTCGACCTTCACCGTCTGGTCCGCACCCCACTCCCTGGCGAGCTCGAGCGCCTTCTCGTTCGGGTCGGTGACGATGATCTCTGCAGGCGTGAGCGCTTGCAGGCACTGGATGCCGATGTGCCCCAGGCCCCCGGCGCCCATAACTACAGCCTTCGTGCCCGCGTAGAGGTGCGGTACGGACTTCCTGACGGCGTGGTAGGCGGTCAGGCCAGCGTCGGCCAGCGCCGCTATGTCCTTCGGCTCGAGGACCGGATCTAGTTTCACCACTGCCCGAGCGTTCGTCTTCAAAAGGTCGGCGAAGCCGCCGTCGCGGGAGATGCCGGGGAACTCGCCGTTCTCGCAGTGCATGTCGTCGCCGGCCCGGCACGCGCGGCAGAGGCCGCAGGTCATCAGGGGATGACAGATAACCGTGTCTCCGACGGACACGTTCGTCACCGCCGGGCCCACCTCCTCGACCCACCCGGCATTCTCGTGGCCCAGAGTATATGGCAGCAGGGTATCGTCCGGGTCCTGGATCGGCTTCCACTGGCCCTCGATCACGTGGATGTCCGTGCGGCAGAGCCCTGCGGCCCCGACGCGCACAATCACGTCTAGTGGGTTCTCTATCCTGGGCTCGTCTATTTCCTCCACGGTCAGGCTATCTTGTGGGATGCTCTCGTCGTAGCGGTGCAATCGCGCTGCTTTCACAGCTTCACCCCTTCTTTCTCTCCCCGGCCGTAACGCGTCGCGAGCAGGCCCCGGCAGAGCTCCGCGTTTCCCTCGATGCTCACCCCTACCGTCCGGGCGAAACGGAGGTGCTGGACGACGGCCTCTCCGGGCACCCTCTTGCCGTCCGGATCTACCAGTAGAGGAGCCTCCGGTGAGATGTCCAGGCCCAACTCGCCCCGGCGCTCCAGATACTTATCGAGCGCCTCCGAAGGTGGCGCCTCCCCGAGCCGCGTCTCCGCAAGCTGCTCGGGGGAGCGGCTCTGCGCGAGCAGCACCCGGCACAGCTTCTCCTGGCGGGCAACGAAGGACTTGCGGCGGAAGATGGTGCGCAGCTCTTCTAGGTCCGGGCTCTCGGTCTCGTCCGGGAAGGCGCCATCGAAGCCCTTCTCCTCGTTCACGCCGCCATTGATCTCGTCTGAGGCGTAGTGGTCGTCGAGCACGACCCGTGCCCGCCTCACGCCGGGCACGGAGAGGACGGCCTCTCTGGCGTCCGCAACCATCAGGTAGGCAAAGTTCGGGGCACAGAAGTAGGTCGGGAGGCGCAGCCGGACGAAGACCCCGTCTCCCTCTATCTCCAGCTCCGAGATGAAGCCGAGATCCGTTATGGGCTCGTCAAGCTCGGGGTCGCGGACGTCCGAGAGGGCGTCCAGGACCTCTGCGTGGTGCATCATGAGACGGTGGGTTCGACGGACTGGGCGTCCGTCTCCGCCTCGGGCAGCCGGAGCTCGGGCGGGACCTCGATATCGTACAACCGGGCGGCGTTCAGGCCAAGGATCTTCTTCTTCCCATCGGTCGAGAGGCGGGGGAAGTCGTCGAACTCGTGCCCTTGTGGATAGTCCCAATCGACGAACATCT
>DASTQK010000297.1:0-3392 GCA_035761765.1 Rubrobacteraceae bacterium | reverse complement strand
CCGGCCCCACACGTCGCAAAAGGCGTCCTCGACCGCCTCGTAAACTCCCTTCTCGTCGCGACCTGGCACGAAGGTGCGCACCCGGATACCCTCGGGCCACTCGGGCCGGGGCGGTGTCCCGTCCAGCTCCACGCTCATCCGGTAGTACCTGCGCACGGGCGTATAACTCATTCTCTTCATCAGTCGCACGGCGGGCTCGTCGGCGGTGTGGACGTAGTGCTGCACGACCACTCGCGCCCCCCCGGGCGCGAGATGCAGACGCTCGCGCACCCACTCCTCGCCCCAGCCGACGATGAAGGTGCCAAGCCCGCGCCGGCGATGCTCGGGGTGCACGTGGCCGTAGACGGAGACCGAGACGTACGAGCGGTCAAGCACGTCCGCGTAGGCGGCGAGGCGCCCGTCCGGCGCCTCCACAGCTACGGCCTCTTCGGAGAGCGCGATGTCCTGCCAGTCGCCAAGCAGCTCCTCGACGGTCATCCCGGAACGGTCCCCGACGGCGAGCCGGCACTCGGCTATCAGGTCCGTCACGGTCTCCGCATGCTCGATCGCAGGCGCTCGGGCAGCGTAGCCGTCCGGCAGCGCCGCGAGAACCATCCCTAGTACGCAGCCCTGAGTATGGAGAGCGCGTCTTCTCGTCGATCGCCGAAGTCTCGCGCTATGTCCCCCAGATCCTCCTCTGGAACACCCACCTCGCGC
The DNA here is from genome assembly GCA_035761765.1 of Rubrobacteraceae bacterium. Classification (GTDB taxonomy): domain Bacteria; phylum Actinomycetota; class Rubrobacteria; order Rubrobacterales; family Rubrobacteraceae; genus JALYGY01. The sequence goes on along the minus strand of DASTQK010000297.1, from coordinate 2,696 downwards.
AAACGCCCCGGCAACCGTAGCCGCTGGACAAGGGAGGCGACGCGCTCGGCCGGGTCACCGCCGAGGATTTCCTCCAGCCTCCGCCAGCGCTCCTCGGGCGCCCTGCCTCTCTCGACTTCGAGGCTCGGGGCGAGGGTGATGCAGGAGGTGTAGCCGTGCGGGACGCCGTAGCTTGCCCCGATCCTGCGCCCCAGCGCATGCGAGAGGCCCATCGGAGTGTTGAACGGCCCGAAGTACGCAAGCCAGGCCGCGACCTGTAGCTCTCCCCGTACCTCGACATCCTCCGGTTCCTCTCTGGAGCGCGGCAGATAGGCCACGAGGCGGCGCGCGCCCTCGGCTCCGGTAACGTCCGTAACAGGGTGCTCACCGCCGTAGAGCAGGCCCTCCACGGCGTGGTCGAGCGCCCGGATGCCCGTCGAGAGCCAGAGCGTCTCGGGGGTGAAGATCGTGGCCCCGGGATCGAGTACCACGACCTGCGGTACGGCCCTCGGGTCCGAGAAGCCGCTCTTCCGCCCGGACGCTTCATCTGTGACGCCCACGCGGTGCGCCCACTCCGCCCCGGAGAGCGTCGTCGGCACGGCGACGTGCGCCGGGTAGCCGAGCTCGCGCGCTACGGCTTTTGTCCCGTCTACAACGCTCCCGCCCCCGACGCTCACCAGGAGGTCAGAGCCCCGCGCTTGCCTGGTGGCCTCCTCGACCGAGCTGCCGGGGGTGTGCTGTACTACCCCTGAGAAGGTCCCCGCATGCTTCTCGCCGAGCAGCGCCTCGACGCGCCGGATGAGGTCTGTGTTCTCGTACAGAGTCCTTCCCGTAACGACGAAGGCCCGATCCGAAGACCGGGCCTCCTCCTCTATCTGTCCCAGGCTCCCCTCACCGAAGTGCACGCGCTTGGTCGGGAGGAAGGTGTGGGTGCCGCGCTTCATAGCACCATGGTAACGGACGGCGGCTAACCCAGCGACGTGTCGAGCTTGCGGAGCAGCCCGTGGAGCTGAGCTTGCTCCTCACCGGAGAGAGCCGAGAAGCGCTCGGAGACAACCGCCTCCTGGGCCGGGACAGCCTCGTCGTAGAGCCGTCGACCCGCCTCGGTAAGGAACAGGTGGTTGGCCCGACCCTCCCTGCGACGCAGGATCCAACCCCGATCCTCCATCCTGTCCAGTAGCTGGCAGACGTTCCCCTTGGTCACCAGCAGCGAATCTGCGACCTCCTGCTGCTTGATCCCCGCCCGAGACCCCACGCGCGCTAGCACGTCAAACTGCGCCACACTCAGCCCCCAACCCCTCAAATGCTCCGCCGAAGCACGATCGACCTTCTGATAGACTCGCATCAATCGCAGCCACGATAGTAGGTCAGGCCTCCTCAGACCCCCTCTTGATGCCTCGTCGCGTAACCTTGACATGTAATTAGTTTAGAACTAAACTCAACTATCGTCAACCAGGAGGAACGACCATGCAGCTTGGTGGATTGCATCACGTCACGGCGGTAACGACGGAGGCTTCGGAGAACGTTGCGTTCTACACGGAGGTTCTGGGGCTAAGGCTGGTAAAAAAGACGGTCAACCAGGACGACGTCTCGGCATATCATCTGTTCTACGGCGACGAGTTGGGGAGGCCGGGTACGGAGGTGACCTTCTTTGACTGGCCGCACCTGAGGATTGCGCCCAACCACGCGGGCGCGGGCGAGATTTCGGCGACGGAGCTCAGGGTGACGGGGCGCGAGGCGCTGGACTTCTGGACCGAGAGGCTCGCGGAGTTCGGCGTCGACCACGGCGGGATCGAGGAGCGGGGAGGTCGCGGCCTCATAGCCTTCACCGACCCCGAGGGCCAGAGGCTGCGGCTCGTGGACGATGGTGGAGACGACAGGGTCGCGGGAGGCATCCCGTGGGAGGGCAGTCCGGTACCGCCAGTGGCCGGTATCCGGGGCCTTGGCGCGGTGGAGCTTACGGTACGGGACCTCACGCCCACGGCGCGGGTGCTCTCCGAGGTGCTCGGCTTCCGGAAGGTGGGTGAGTACGAGCGGGGCGATGAGCGCGCCGTCGTCTTCGAGGTCGGGCCGGGTGGGCCGGGGTCGGAGGTGCTGGTCGTAGAGAGGTCTGAGGCGCCGGTAGCGCGCCTAGGGCGGGGCGGCGTTCACCACATCGCTTTCCGGACGCCGGATGATGAGGAGCACGCGGCGTGGCGGGAGCGGGTCAGGAGCTTCGGACTTGGCGTGACGCCGCAGATAGACCGCTTCTACTTCCGTTCCATCTACTTCCGCGAGCCTGGCGGGGTGCTCTTCGAGATCGCCACCGACGGTCCTGGCTTCGCCACGGACGAGGACGCCGAACACCTCGGTGAGCGGCTCTCGCTCCCGCCGTTCCTCGAGCCGCGCCGCGAGGCCATAGAGGCTGGTCTGGAGCCGATCGCCGCGCGCTAGAGGAGGGCAGAGTTTACCCGGGTACTCTGTGGGTACGTCCAGGTCAACGGAACAAGACGAAAGCTCGAGCCCAAAGGAGAAGGTGCTGCGTAACCTCGCGGTGCTGTTGTTTCGCCTCGTGCTCGGAGGACTGCTGGCGGAGGGCGGAGGCTCTTCGGGTGGTTCGACGGCCCCGGCATAGAGGGCACCAGTGGGTTCATGGAGATGCTCGGTCTCAAGCCCGGGCGTCTTTGGGCCTTTGCTGAGGGCGAGGCGTAAGCGATGCGTGCTGAGAAGCGGAGGCG
>DASTQK010000296.1:0-4901 GCA_035761765.1 Rubrobacteraceae bacterium | reverse complement strand
TGGTTCGCCTGCTCCGCTCCACGGGTGTGGAACGACAGCAGATAAAATGGTTCACCTACGCCGCGGCGTTCATCCCGGTCTGGTTCCTGCTCAACTCTCCTATCGAGCGGGCGTTCCCCAACTTCTTCGGGTTGATGGATTCCCTCGTCATCGCCGCCGTCCCCGTCGCCGCGGGGGTCGCGATCCTGCGCTACAGGCTCTACGACATAGACCGCATCATCAACCGCACCCTGGTCTACGGTGCCCTGACGGCTACCCTGGTCGGCTTGTACCTAGGAGGGGTCGTCGTTCTTCAATATGCCCTCCGCTGGCTGACGGGAGGAGAGTCGCAGATAGCTATAGTGGCCTCGACCCTCGCCATAGCGGCGCTCTTCGGTCCCTTGAGGCGGCGCATCCAGGGGCTTATAGACAGCCGCTTCTACCGCGGCAAGTACGACGCCGCTAAGACCCTTGAAGCCTTCTCCACCACCCTGCGTGAGGAGACGGATCTTGCTACTCTCTCGAATGACCTGCTCGATGTGGTGCGCGGGACGGTGCATCCGGAGCACTCCTCGCTCTGGTTGCAGCCGCCGAAAGAAAAATTCTTCTCGAAAAAGTTACCGTAACGTCGCCCGTAACGGTCTCGTAACGCCAGCTCGTTAGATTGGACGCATGAGCCTGCGAGAGAAGGGAGCGACCAAGATGAGATCCTCGACGGTTATCCGGTGGGGTGGGCCCGTCGCCATAGTGAGCGGTGTCTTTACGATGTTCTCCGACCTCCTCGGCCTGACGATCTACGTCCCCGGCCTCGGCGAGGCGGCCAACACAGGCTACCAGGCGGTGGGCTCGGGCGTGATCCTGTTTGCCCTCACGCTGCTGGTCGTGGGCATGGCGGGGCTGTATGCAGGTCAGCCGAGGCCCGGCGGCCCGAGGGTCATCGAGATAGGCTACCCCCTGCCAGAATCCAGGAAGGCAGAGCACAGGCTCGTCGCTCCGGAAGAGGCGCTGCGCTCCGCCGCGAAGCACGCCACCGCAGAGCGCGGCGCGGAGGTGAGACGCCACAGGGCGGCCCTTCGCCAGACCCGGACCGGCGCATAGGTGATGAGCCCGGAAGATCCATCTCTCGAGGGAACAGGGCCCCCGCGACATTCGCGCTAACCATCAACACGACTTCATGGTCGGGCTCGGGTGGCATCACACTCACACCTCTGACGTGCCGTGGCCGAGCGGGCTGGCGCTTGGATCTCTGGAATGGCTGCAAGTTGCGAACTTCGTCATCTTCGGGCTTATGCTGGTTTCCTTCGCGAGCGGGCTCCATCGTGGGGTGGCACGCGGGGGAGGAGCTCGACCCTCGGTCGAAGTTCTTCCTCACCACTCGACCAGCTTCCAGATCTCCGGCTGCAGCTCGTCTTCCTCGCCGACCTCGGCGAAGATGGTCACGGCCTCGGTGAGGTGTCGCATGGCTTCTTCGGAGCGGCCGGCGGCGTGGAGCAGGTCCGCCAGGTTGTTGTGCAGTGCCGCCTCGCGGTGACGGTCTCCTGTGGAGACGCACAGAGCCAGGGCAGCCTCGGCGTGCTCGAGGGCCTGCCCGAGCTCCCCGCCGTTCCGGTAGGCCAGCGCCAGGTTGTTCAGGGCGGCAACCCTTGAGGCCGGGTCCTCCGCCAGCTGCAGGCTGCGCTCCAGGTGACGCCGCGCACCGTCGAGATCACCGCTCCGGCTCGCCAGGACGCCGAGGACGTTGTGAGCCTGGGTCAACGCCCGTTCGTCGTCGGCATCCTCGGCAAGCTCGAGCGCCCTGCTCGCCCGCTGCAGCGCCAGGTCATCCTCCCCGCGGCGCTGCGCGACCAGACTGAGATCGGCGTGCAGGCGGGCCTCGAACCCGGCGGGCGCAGCCGCCGCCAGGGCAGCCTCGAGGTGGCTCTCGGCGAGATCCCATTCTCCCAGGCGCTGGTAGACGCCACCCAGCTTGCTCTCGATCTCCGCGAGGTCGCTCTCCTCGCCGAGCGCGGCGGCCGCCTCATAGCTCGCGAGTGCCTCCGCGTACTCTCCGAGCAGGGTGTGCAGGTCTCCAACGGCCTCGTGAAGGCTCGTGGCGTCCGGGTGATCCAGCGCAAGGGCCGCTCGGAAGTGGGCGAGCGCCTCGCGGTTGGCGTAGAGCGCCCTGGCGTGCTCGCCCGCCAGCCTGGAGTAGTCCGCCGCCTCCGCGTCCCGGCCGGCCAGCCGGTAGTGGTGAGAGATCTGTGCCGCAAGCGACCCTGTCTCGCGCCTGCGCCTGGCGCGGCGAACGAGCGCCTCGGCGACCCTCCGGTGCAACAGCCGCCTTCTTGCCAGGCTGGTCTCCTCGTAGACGACGGCGCGCAGCTTCTCGTGATCGAAGTCGTAGGCGGGGGTCTGGTCCCTGGCCGCCTTCACCTCCTCGACAAGCCCCTTGTCCGTGAGCTCCTCGAGGGCGGCGACGGCCTCTTCCTCGCTGCGCCCGCTCGCCTCACGTACCGTGTCGAAGTCGAAGGACCTGCCGATGACGGCGGCGGTGTTGAGCAGCTGCCAGCCGGTCTCGCTCACAGCTCCCAGCCGCCCGTGCAGGAGATCTCGCACCCCGCCCGGGAGCGACCAGAAATCCTCGTCCGCCGCCAGGGAGCCCTTGGTGATGGCCACGAGGTATTCGTCAACGAAGAGCGGCAACCCCTCGGTCTCGTCGTAGAGCCGCGTTGCCAGGCCCTCCGTATTGCCGAGGACCGATCCTACCAGCTCCTCGACGGCTGCCAGATCCAGCCGCGGCAACCGGAGCACCGTCGCCGCGTTGTTCTGCTGGGCTTCGGTTGCGAGCCCGCGCAGGCGATGGTCCGCCGCTACCTCCTCACCGCGCCAGGTGAGCACGACGCATAGCCTGCGCTCCGGTCCTAGGCGCCGCACGAGGTAGGCAAGCAGGTCCAGCGACGAGGCGTCGGCCCACTGAACGTCGTCGATAAACAACACCCCGCAAGACGGCCCCTCGCACACAGCGAGCAGCACCCGACAGACGCCCTCGAAGAAGCGGCTCTGGGCTCCCGGCGCGGCGAGCGGTGGAGGGGAGGGGAGCCCCGGACGCAGCCCCGCGAGCTCGGGCAGCAGGCGCGAGGCTTCAGCCAGGAAGTGGTCCGGGATACCCGCCAGACGCTCGTCGAGATCCACCCCGCCTGTAGCCCCTGAGAGCCCCTCGACGAAGGGACCGTAGGCGAGTTCGGTCTCTCCCGGGTAGCAACGCGCCGCGACTGTCACAGATCCCCGGGCTGCTGCGTGGGCCACGAACTCATCGGCCAGCCGGGTCTTGCCGATGCCGGCCTCCCCCTCTAGCACCACGACGTGTCCCGCCCTAGTGGCGGCTTCGTAGGCACTGAGCAATGCGTCCCACTCGCCAGCCCGTCCGACGAGTGGGTCTTCGTGCGACCGGACGAGGGTCTCGACCGCCGCAGGTTCCTCCGCTCGCGAGGCCGGTGAGCTCTCCCGGGCAAGAACAGGGGGTGGGAACAGGTTGTTCTCCTGGATCGCCTCATAGAGGAGGGTCGTCTCCTCGAGTGGCGAGACGCCGAGCTCACCTTCGAGGACGCGCACGCACTCCCTGTACTGGCGCAAGGCGGCGGCGCGCTGTCCGGCCCAGGCGTAGAGCTGCATCAGCGAGCGGTGCGCCGGCTCGTGCAGGGGGTCCAGAGCCAGCCAGCGGCGGGAGTGGGTGATGGCCTGCTCCCATTCTCCCTTCGCTGCGTGCCCGCGCCCGAGCCTCTCCAGCGCGCCGGCCAGCTCTCGACGCAGCTCCTCGCCCTGGAAGAACTGCCAGTCATCGAACGCGGCGCTGTCGCGCAGTGCGAACCCCGCCATGAAGTCATCGCGGTAGAGCGCCACCGCCTCGGAGAGTGGACGAATGCACTCGGCACAAACCTCATACTGCGCGTGCCCGTGCGTCCGGCACTCGGCCAGGAGGGCGTGGAAGAGGTCCACGTCCACCCAGACCTCATCTCTTAGGAGGTCCACGTTCTCCCGGTCGGCTACAAGCCAGCCCGCTGCGCGGGCGGCGCCGAGCGACGAGAGCGTCCGGCGCAGAGCGGCGCGCGCCCGCGTCTGATTGTGCTCGGGCCACAACAAGCCCGCCAGAGAGTCGCGCGCGTGACGGCGGCGCGTGACGGCCAGGTAGGCGAGCAGCGCGATCGCCTTCCTCGTGTCAACTTCGAGCTCTGCGCCGTCGTGCTCGATGCGCGGCGCGCCGAGTAACGAGAGCCTCGCCAGAGGCAGCTTTATGCCTCCCGATCCGTCCACCACACGGAATTATGCTGGCAAGAGAGGGTAAGCGCAACGACTCGTTCTGATTGAGAGATCCCGTAACGTTCTGACGAGAGGGCCCGGACGAAAAGGCCCGAGCCCTCTCGAGGCTGTCCTAGTCGTTCAGCAGGCGACGCACGGCCTCGGCGATGTGTCTGGCGCTTATGCCAGCGGCGTCCATAAGCTCGTCCGGCGAGCCCGAGCCGGGCATGATGTTCACGGCGAGATGCTCGAAGCGGAGACCTTCGGTGTCCTCCCCGGCGAGCGCGGAGAGGACGGCCTCGCCGAGGCCGCCTTCCGGCCAGTGATCCTCGACTACGACAAGCCTACCGCCGGTTGCCCGCGCGGCCAGACGCAGCGTCTGTGCGTCTATGGGCTTTATGGAGTAGGCGTCGATAAGGCGCACGTTCGTGCCCTCTCCCTGCAGAGCATCGCAGGCTTCGATCGCGTTGTGCACCGTTATGCCGGCGGCGACGATCGTAACCCGGTCGTCGTCGGAGGAGCGCACGACCTTGCTGCCGCCGACAGGGAACTCCTCGTCAGAGCCGTAGATCACCGGCGTGCTCGGGCGCAGGGTCCTGAGGAAGCTGATGCCGTCTGTATCTGCCATCGCCGCGACGAGCTTCGCG
>DASTQK010000295.1:0-2569 GCA_035761765.1 Rubrobacteraceae bacterium | reverse complement strand
GGCTACCGGGTATTGACGGCTGAGGACGGGATCGAGGCGCTGCGCATCCTCGGCCGGGAGAGGCTGGACCTCGTCGTGCTGGACATCATGCTGCCTCGTATGAGCGGGTTCGAGGTCTTGAAGAAGATGCGAGAGCAGAGTGACGTGCCCGTTGTGTTGCTGACGGCCAAGAGTCAGTCGGTGGACAAGGTAGTCGGGCTCGAGCTCGGGGCTGACGATTACATAACCAAGCCCTTCGACACCAAGGAGCTTTTGGCCAGGATCAAGGCGATTCTGCGCCGGTTCGGGCGGCAGGAGGGCAAGGACAGGGACGGCGTGGTGAGGCTCGGGCCGTTAGAGCTCGACCCCAACGGCTACACGGTAAGCCGGGAAGGGGTACCGCTCGATCTGACGCCCACGGAGTTCAAGATCCTGGCGCTCTTGATGCGGCGTCCGGGGCAGGCCTTCACGCGGGCTCAGATCTCCGAGGCCGTCTCGACGGGCTCGCATTATCTGGCCAGCCGCTACATAGACGTTCACATCAGCAGGCTGCGGGCCAAGGTCGAGCGCGACCCTTCGAGACCGGAGATTATTCAGACTGTCCCGAGCGTCGGCTACAGGGCCACCAGGCCGGTCTAGCCGGCGGGGAAGATCATGGGCGCGAAACGCGAGAGGACCTTCCCACCGGCGCTCGGCTTCAAGGCGCGCATCTTCGTCGCGCTCGTCGGCATCTCCTCGGTGATGAGCCTAATCATCGGTCTCGTCCTCTACTACTTCGCCCAGGATAGGCTGGTCATGGCGGAGAACAGGTTACTCGAGCAGCGCTCCCAGACGGCGAACGCCGGCGCGCAGGACTTTCTCGAGGGTCTGCGCAACCCCGAGGATGGGACCCTCCCTCCGCCGGACGCCTACGCCGAGGAGCTCGTGCAAGCGGTGGCTGATCCGACCGGCTTGGAGGTCCTCTACGTAGGGCCGGACGGCGAGCCCCTCGCGGCGCGCGACGGCTTTGGTGCCCCCAGGGACCCGCAGAAGGCGTACGAGGCCGTGGGCATCGGCGAGGGTACGCTCGAGCAGGTATCGGGGTCTCGGAGCGGCGAGGGGAGGCTAAGAGGCGAGGGCTCCGACTACGTGGCGCTGTGGCCGCTCGTCGACCCGGGGGAGCGGGTGAGGGGCGTCATGGTCTACGATGTACCCCAGGACCCGCTCAAGGAGACGCTCGCGTATCTGCGGTACGGGATACTGGGCGCCATACTCACGAGCGTGCTGCTCGCCGGGGCCGCGAGCTTCCTCCTGACGCGCCAGGTAACGCGCCCGCTCTCCGAGACCAGGGACGCCGCCATAAGGGTAGCCTCGGGAGACTACGCGACCACCGTCCCAGTCGTCAGCAGGGACGAGCTCGGCGAGCTCGCCCGGGCCTTCAACTACATGGCCGAGGAGATCGAGCACTACGTCGGCCAGATCCAGGAGCAAAAGAGCCGGCTGGAGGCGGTCCTCGAGGCTTCCCCCGAGGCGCTTGTCACCACTGACCCTGGCGGGTGCATCACGATGGCCAACCCGGCCGCGGCCCGCGTGCTCGGCATCCGGCCTCCTGACCGGGGGCGCACGCTCGAGGAGCTCGGCGCGCCGGAGGGGGTTTTGCGGTGTCTGCGCGAGGCGGCCGCGAACGGGGTCGCCGTCCGCGAGGTGGAGGTGGGAGACAGGGCCTACTGGGCCTACGCGGCCCAGATGAACCGCGACGAGGATGCGAACGGCAGGGGTGGGGAGGCCGGCATCATCCTCGCGGTCCGGGACATAACCGAGCACCGCTCGCTGGAGCGGGCCAAGACCGCCTTCGTCTCAGACGTCTCGCACGAACTCAGGACGCCCCTGACGACCATCCAGAGCGCGGTGGGTCTCCTCGAGCGTGCCCGCGAGAGGCTCGACCCGCTCGAGCACCGGGCGCTGGAGCTGGCCGACGGGGAGCTCAGGCGCATCCGGGGGATGGTAGAGGAGCTCCTCACCCTCGCCCAGCTCGACTCCTGGCAGTACCAGCTCGAGGTCGGGCCGACGGACATGAGCAGGATCGTCCAGACAGCCATGGAGTCCGTCGAGGCCAAGGCCGAGCGATTCGGTATCCAGTTGAACTTCGAGGGCGGTGCCGAAGAGCACCGGTGCGTATGCGACGCCCAGAAGCTCTACCAGGTCATCCTAAATCTGCTGGACAACGCCATAAAGTACTCGGACACCGGCGACCGCGTGGATGTCAGGATCAGGGAGGACCACTCGTCTCTGACCGTCGAGGTCAAAGACACTGGCGTCGGCATCCCGGAGGAGGATATCGGCCAGCTCTTCGAGCGTTTCTACAGGGTGGACAAGGACCGCTCGCGCGCCACCGGCGGCAGTGGGCTCGGGCTCGCCATCAGCCGCCAGATCATAGAGATGCACGGCGGTGAGATCTCCGTCGAGAGCGAGGTCGGGGCGGGCTCGACTTTCAGGGTGCACCTGCCCAAGACGCTGATCTCGCGTTCTGCCAGCTATGCGCTCTAGGCTCGCCTTCCTGCTGGCCGTGACGCTCTTGCTCGCGGGTGGGTGCCTGGGCAGGCCCCAGGAC